>DASQLE010000596.1:0-8318 GCA_035630175.1 Beijerinckiaceae bacterium | reverse complement strand
CCACCCCGAGGGGCTGACGCAGCGAGATGACGTCGACGCCCGTCGAGGCGTTCTCGGTCGCGCCACCCTTGAGCAGGTGCGGGATGCCGCACGCGAACTCGACGACCTCGAGGCCGCGCTGGATGTCGCCCTTGGCGTCCGGGATCGTCTTGCCGTGCTCGCGGGCGAGAAGGTCGGCGAGCGAATCCATCTCCCCCGCGATCAGGTCGAGGAACTTCATCATGACGCGGGCGCGGCGCTGCGGGTTGGTGCCTGCCCAGGCGGGCTGGGCGGCGCGGGCGTTCTCGACAGCGGCCCGCACCTCCGCCTTCGAGGCCAGCGCCACCTGCGCGATCACCTCGCCGGTCATCGGCTGATAGACGTCGCTGACACGGCCGGAGGCTCCTTCGCTATGCCGCCCGCCGACGAAATGCCCGATCCTGCGCATGCCGTACTCCCGGTCTTTGCTCTCAACAGCTGTCATTACGGGGCGCCGAAGGCGAACCCGGAACCCACGATTGGGTGAGACGCAGTGCTTGTTCGTGGATTCCGGGTTTGCACCTGCGGCGCGTCCCGGAATGACGGATGATTATGCACCGGCTGCCACGCGACTGGCGAGCGCCTTTTCGCGGATCGCCGTGAGCGTCGTTGCGGGCGTGATCGCCTCGGGATCGAGGAGGCAGTGCAGGATGGCCGGCTTGCCGGACGCGCGCGCCCGCTCGAGCGCCGGCGCGAACTCCTCGGTGCGCTCGACCCGCTCGCCGTGGCCGCCGAAGGCGCGGGCATAGGCGGCGAAATCCGGGTTCCGCAACGCGGTCGCCGAGACGCGGCCAGGGTAATGCCGCTCCTGGTGCATGCGGATAGTGCCGTACATGCCGTTGTCGAGCAGCACGACGAGGATGGGCAGGCCGTATTGCACCGCGGTGGCGAATTCCTGCCCGTTCATGAGGAAATCGCCGTCGCCCGCGAAAGCGACCACCGTCCGGTCGGGATAGATGCGCTTTGCCGCGACGGCGGCGGGCACCCCGTAGCCCATCGAGCCGGAGGTCGGGGCGAGCTGGGTGCCGTAGGCGCGGAATGGCCAGAAGCGATGCACCCAGCTCGAAAAGTTGCCGGCGCCGTTGCACAGGATCGCGTCGGGCGGCAGAGTCGCGCGCAGATGCGCCATGACTGGTCCCATCTGCAGGGCGCCGGGATGCTCGACGACGGAGGGATCGCTCCAGGCGAGGTAGTCGGCATGGGCGTCCCGTGCGCGCCCGCTGCCCCGCCCGGCGGTGGGCGGCTGCACCGCTTCGAGCGCCGCCGAGAACGCGGTCGGCGACGCGTTGACGGCGAGATGCGGGCGATAAACGCGGCCGAGCTCCTGCGGGTCCGGGTGGACATGGACCAGCGTCTGCTTCGGCGCCGGGATATCGAGCAGCGTGTAGCTCTGCGCCGGCATCTCGGACAGCCGCCCGCCGACCAAGAGGATGAGGTCAGCCTCCTTGATGCGCGCCAGCACCTTCGGGTTCGGCCCGATGCCGAGATCGCCGCCATGGCACCGGTGATCGGCCGGGAACAGCATCTGCCGGCGGAAGGAGCAATACACCGGCAGCTCGAAGCGCTCGGCGAAGCGCGCGAAGCGCCCCACGGCCGCCGCCGACCAGCGGCTACCGCCGAGAACGGCGACGGGCCGCTCGGCCGCCCACAGGAGCTTCTGCAGCTCCGCCATCTGGCCGAGCGCCGGATGTGTCTCGACCGGCTCATAGGGCGGGGCGTCGGCGACGCTCGCCGTCTCGGTCAGCATGTCCTCCGGCAGGGCGATGACGACCGGGCCCGGCCGGCCGGCCGTGGCGACGTGGAAGGCCCGCGAGACGAGCTCCGGCAGGCGTGCCGGGTCGTCGATCTCGGTCGCCCATTTGGCGACCGAGCCGAACACGGCGCGGTAGTCGAGCTCCTGGAAAGCCTCGCGCTCGCGCATGTCGCGCCCGACCTGGCCGACGAACATGATCAGCGGCGTCGAATCCTGCCGGGCGATGTGGATGCCCGGGGAAGCGTTGGTCGAGCCGGGCCCACGCGTGGTGAAGCAGATGCCCGGGCGCCCGGTCAGCTTGCCGTAGGCATCCGCCATCATGGCCGCGCCGCCCTCCTGCCGGCACACGGTGACGGCGATGGCGGCGTCGTGCAGGGCGTCGAGCGCGGCGAGATAGCTTTCGCCCGGCACGCAGAAGAGGTGATCGACGCCGTGAACGATCAGCTGATCGACAAGGATCTGGCCGCCGGTGCGCGCATGAGCTGTCATCAGGTCTTCCGTCATTCCGGGGCGGACCGAAGGTCCGACGCTCCGCGACAGTATGGGATCAAGCGTCGGCGGAAAAGCGTTCAGCCGCTTCTATCGGATGGCGTAGGCGAGAACCTGCATGGCGAGGAGCGTCACGGCGTAGATCTCGAGCGTATGCCGCCCGACGAAGGAGAAGAGCGCGCCGATCGGCCGCGTCGGCTGCCAGCTGAGGGTCTCGCGGCGGAAGCGGGTGAGACAGAGCACGAGAACGGTGATGAACACGGCGAGGAGCGCCGACTGCACGGCGTCGAAGCCGTAATCGGAGCGCTCGCGCACGACATAGGCGAGGCCCGCTGCGACGGCGAGCAGGTTACGGCGGGCCGCGTCGCCGCTACCTTCCACGAACAGGCGATGCGCCAGGCCGAAGAGGGCCCACAGCCAGCCGCCGCCGCCATATTCGAGCACCGGGTCGAGCACCGGGATCAGCGCGGCGCTCGCCGCCACGACGAGCGCCAATCGCGACGGGTAGGGCATCACGTGCGCCTCCACGGCGGGCAGCACGAGGCGGAGCAGCGCGAAATTGATGAGGATGTTGATCATCACGCTGCGGCCGCCGGAGGTCCAATGGTCCACCGCCGTGATGAGGATGCCGAAGGCGATCCAGCTCAGCGGGACGGTGCGCGTCCGCGCGAAGCCGATGAAGAAGAAGAACACCGGCGAGGCGAGCCGCCCGAACAGACGCCACCAGACCTCGTAGGAATCGAAGAAGAAGCCGTAATGGTCGATCAGCACGAAGGTGATCGCGAACAGCTTCCAGGCGTCGGTCGTCGTGACGGTGCCCCCGGCGCCGGCGAGCGGCCGGCGGGATGGCCTGACCGCGTCCGCCACGAGGCTAACCCATGACCGTGTCGAGACCTCGCTTCAGGCCGACGAAGGCGCCGACGCGGCGCGCCGCCAAGAGGGTGCCGGCGACGTAAGGGGCGGCGGACGAGCCCGCGTCGTGACGCAGGACGAGCCGTTCGTTGTCGGCCCCGAGCACCACCTCACAGGACAGCACGAAGGAGGGCATGCGCACGGAGTGGACCTGTACCGGGGTCGGCTGGCCGACCGCGCCGCCGCGTGTCTCGCGAATGCCGGCGAGTTCGGCGACCGGCTTCGCGGTCGGCGGCTGGCGCACCTCGCCCAACAACTCGGCGAGCTCGCGTGCCGTTCCGGACGGGGTGTCGGGCTTCCCCGGCGACGCGTAATCGACGATCTCGACATCGGGCACGAAGCGAGCCGCCTCGAGGGCGAACCGCTTCAACAGCGTCGCCGTGATGGAAAAATTGCCGGCCGCGATCACGCCGCGCTCCTGGCTGCGGGCGGCCGTGTCGATCTTGGCGTAATCGTCGGCGCCGAGGCCGGACGTGCCGACCACCACGTGGCAGCCATGGGCGAGGGCCTGCAGGACATGATGCTTGACGACGTCCGGCTTGGTGTAGTCGATCACCACGTCGCACGGCGTCGCCAGCGCTTCCGTCAGGGTCGCGCTCGTCGTCACGCCGAGGCGGCCGATGCCGACCGTCTCGCCGATATCCGATCCGGCCGCGCGGCGGCCCACGGCGCCGACCAGCGCGAGATCGTCCGCTGCCGTGATCGCCGGCACGAGCGCCCGGCCGACCCACCCGGTCGCGCCGACGAGGATGATGCGGAGCGCCATCGAACGGGGCCGCTAGAAGAACGCCTGGATGCCGGTCTGCGCGCGCCCGAGGATCAGGGCGTGCACGTCATGCGTGCCCTCGTAGGTGTTGACCGTCTCGAGGTTCTGCGCGTGACGCATGACGTGGTACTCTTCCTGGATGCCGTTGCCGCCGTGCATGTCGCGGGCGGCTCGCGCGATGTCCAAGGCCTTGCCGCAATTGTTGCGCTTGACCAGGGAGATCATCTCCGGCGCCGCTCTGCCCTCGTCGAACAGGCGGCCGACCCGGAGCGAGGCCTGCAGGCCGAGCGCGATCTCGGTCTGCATGTCGGCGAGCTTCTTCTGCACGAGCTGCGTGGCCGCCAGCGGCCGCCCGAACTGCTTGCGGTCGAGGACGTATTGCCGCGCCCGGTGCCAGCAATCCTCGGCCGCGCCCATGGCGCCCCAGGAGATGCCGTAGCGAGCGCGGTTGAGGCAGCCGAACGGGCCCTTGAGGCCTGACACGTTCGGCAGCAGCGCCGCCTCGCCGACCTCCACCCCGTCCATCACCACCTCGCCGGTGATCGAGGCGCGCAAGGACAGCTTGCCGCCGATCTTGGGGGCCGACAGTCCCTTCGATCCCTTCTCCAGGACGAAGCCGCGGATTTGGTTGTCGTGCGCGGCCGATTTCGCCCACACCACGAAGACGTCGGCGATCGGGGCATTGGAGATCCACGTCTTCGCGCCGGTCAGGCGATAGCCGCCGTCGGTGCGCTCGGCGCGCGTCTTCATGCCGGCCGGGTCGGAGCCGGCATCGGGCTCGGTGAGGCCGAAGCACCCGACCCACTCGCCCGAGGCGAGCTTCGGCAGGTATCTCTTGCGCTGGCTCTCATCGCCATAGGCGTAGATCGGGTACATGACGAGTGAGGATTGCACGCTCATCATGGAGCGGTAACCGGAATCGACCCGCTCCACCTCCCGGGCGACGAGCCCGTAGGCGACGTAGGAGGCGCCGGCGCCGCCGTATTCCTCCGGCAGGGTGACGCCCAACAAGCCGAGCGCGCCCATCTCGGCGAAGATCGACCGGTCGGTCTTCTCCTCGCGATAAGCTTCGATGACGCGCGGCAGCAGTTTGTCCTGCGCGTAGGCGCGGGCGCTGCCCTGGATCATGCGCTCGTCGTCGGTGAGCTGCTCGTCGAGGAGGAAAGGGTCGTCCCAGCGGAAGCTCGCAGGAGCGGGTGCGCCTTTGGCCTTGGCTTCAGCGACGGCGGTCATCGTTCTTCCTTCCGCCCCTTGTCGTCCTCGGCGAGCCGAAGGCGAGGGAAGGGGATCCATGGCACGACGTTTCTGGGTCCCCTTCCGGCGCTGCCATGCAGCGCGCCGGGGATGACAGCATCACACATCGATGTCGAACTTCACGCCTTGGGCGAGCGGCAGCGCGGTGCCGAAATTGATCGTGTTGGTGGCGCGGCGCATATAAGCTTTCCAAGAGTCCGAGCCGGCTTCGCGGCCGCCGCCGGTCTCCTTCTCGCCGCCGAAAGCGCCGCCGATCTCGGCCCCGGAGGGCCCGATATTGACGTTGGCGATCCCGCAATCGGAGCCGGCGGCAGAGAGGAACGCCTCGGCCTCGCGCAGGTCGAGGGTGAAGATCGAGGACGACAGCCCGGCGCCGACGCCATTGTGCAGCCGGATCGCTTCGTCGAAGTCGCGGTAGCGCATGACATAGAGGATCGGCGCGAAGGTCTCGCGCAGCATCGGGCCGATCTGAGCCGGCATCTCGACGAGAGCCGGCTGCATATAGAAGGCCTCGGCGCTGCCGGGGCCCTCGAGAACGCGGCCGCCGCCATGCACGCTCGCCCCGCAGCGGAGGGCCTCGTCGAGCGCCCGTTCCATGCCCTCGAAGGCGTCGCGGTCAATAAGCGGGCCGACGAGCGTGCCGGCGAGACGCGGGTCGCCGATCTCGGCCCGCTCGTAGACGCGCTTCAGGCGCCCGACCAGCCGCTCGTAGGCGCTCTCGTGCACGAACAGGCGCCGCAAAGTGGTGCAGCGCTGGCCCGCCGTGCCCATGGCCGCGAAGGCGATCCCCCGCAGCGCCAGGTCGAGATCGGCCGACGGGCCGACGATTGCGGCGTTGTTGCCGCCGAGCTCGAGGAGGCTCCGCGCGAAACGGGCGGCGAGGCGCGGTCCGACGTGACGGCCCATGGCGGTCGAGCCGGTCGCGGAGACGAGCGGCACGCGAGGGTCGTCGACCAGGACCTCGCCGACCTCGCGGTTGCCGATGAGCAGCTCGCTGAGCCCGTCGGGCGCCGACCCGAACGCCTCCAGGGCCCGGCGCACGAGCGCCTGCGTGGCGAGCGCCGTGAGGGGCGTCTTCTCCGACGGCTTCCACACCACCGGATCGCCGCACACGAAGGCGAGCGCCGCGTTCCACGACCACACGGCGACGGGAAAGTTGAACGCCGAGATGACGCCGCAGACGCCGAGCGGATGCCACGTCTCCATCATGCGGTGGTCGGAGCGCTCGGTGGCGATGGTCAGGCCGTAAAGCTGACGCGACAACCCGACCGCGAAGTCGCAGATGTCGATCATCTCCTGCACCTCGCCGACGCCCTCCGACAGGATCTTTCCCGTTTCGAGGGTGACGAGGCGGCCGAGATCATCCCGCGCGACGCGCAGTTCCTGGCCGAGCAGACGCACGAACTCGCCGCGCCGCGGCGCCGGCACCCGGCGCCAGGCCGAGAACGCCTTGTGGGCGCGGCCGATGGCGGCGCTCGCCTCCTCCGCCGAGGTACGGCGCAGACAGGCGACCGTCTCGCCCGTGATCGGCGAGCGCGCGGCCATCCCCTTGTCGGCGAACGCACTCTCGGGCACGCCGAGGCGGCGGAGAAGGCCGAGCGCCTCCTCGCGGATCGAGGCGTGAGAGGCAGCGGCAGTCGCGACCTGATGCATCCTTCGGCTCGATGGTGACAGCGCTCCCCATCGCATAACCCGCCTGCATCGAGGCGGCAATGCGGTATCCTTCCCCGCGCCAATCGGGTGTTCCCGATTAGCGTTTCAACAAGGGCAGATCCCGGCAACAGCCGAGATTTGCGGGCAGGGATCAGGAAGCCGCGGGATGCAAAGCTTCGATGTGGTGATCGCCGGCGGCGCCGTGATGGGATCGTCCGTCGCCTACCACCTTCTCACCGAGCCGGCCTTTCGCGGACGCGTGCTCGTGGTCGAGCGGGACCCGACTTACCGGCGCTCGGCCTCGGCTCTGTCGGCCGCTTCGATCCGGCAGCAGTTCTCGACCGCCGTGAACATCCGCATCTCCTTGTACGGCATCGCTTTCCTGCGCGGCGCCGGCGAGCATCTCGCGGTCGACGGCGAGCGCCCGGAGATCGGCCTCAAGGAGGGCGGATATCTGTACGTCGCCGATCCGGCCGGGGCCGCGATCCTGGCGGGGAACCGGGCCCTACAGAAGGCGGAAGGGGCCGATATCGCGCTTCTCGACGCGGCGGGCCTCGCGCAGCGCTTCCCGTGGCTGCGCACGGACGACCTTGCTTGCGGGACGTTCGGGCGCTCGGGCGAGGGCTGGTTCGACGGCTGGGGCCTGCTGCAGGCCTTGCGCCGCAAGGCGCGAGCGCTCGGAGCGGAGTACCGCGCCGGCGCGGTGACGGGGGTCGAGCGCGACGGCGACCGCATCGCCGCCGTGACCCTGGCGGACGCAACGCGCATCCCGTGCGGGGCGCTCGTCAATTGCGCCGGAGCGGGCGGCGCCGCGCTGGCGGCGCTGGCCGGCGTCGCCCTTCCCGTCGAAGCCAAGCGCCGCTCCGTCTTCAGCTTCGCCTGTCGCGAGCGCCTCGACGGCGTCCCGCTCGTCGTCGACACGACGGGCGTTTGGTTCCGGCCGGAGGGCGACGGTTTCATCAGCGGCGTCTCGCCGCAAGCGGGTGAAGACGACCCGGATTGGGATGCGGACGATCCGGCGACCCAGGAGGTCGACTGGCCCCTCTTCGAGGAGCGCATCTGGCCGGCCCTCGCCGGCCGCGTGCCGGCTTTCGAGGCCGTTCGTCCAGGACGCGCTTGGGCGGGGCCCTACGACATGTGCCGCCTCGACCACAACGCGGTCGTCGGGCGCGCCGGCGGGCTCGCCAATTTCTATCTCTGCAACGGCTTCTCGGGCCACGGCCTGCAGCAGGCCCCGGCCGTGGGGCGGGGTCTCGCCGAGCTCGTCGTGCATGGCCGTTTCACGAGCCTCGACCTGTCGGATCTCGGCTACGAACGGGTGATCGCCGGTCGGCCTCTTCTGGAGCGCAACGTCATCTGACGCGGTTTGCGAAAGGGTGGTTCTGGGCAGCCGCCGCCTCGAGGCCGCGTTCGGAGGCGTCAGCAGCCAGCCGAGCCGACCGGGCATCCGGGACGGCGCTGATGGCCCGGCAT
>DASQLE010000595.1:0-4555 GCA_035630175.1 Beijerinckiaceae bacterium | reverse complement strand
GGCGGCCAGCACCGTCCCACAAGGATTGGACCAATGAGATTTGCTCACCTTCGCCGGTCCGTCCGGCGTCCTCTCGGAGGCCAGGGCATGGGGCGCGATCGATGGCTGCTGTTGGCGCTGCCGCTGCTGCTGGCGCTGCCGGTTGAAACCGCGCAGGCGACCTCGAGGGCGGCCGAGTCCGCCGAAACGGAAGAGGCTCCGGCCGCTCCGGCGCAGCCGGCGGTCCGTCGGCCCGCGCCGAGACCGGCCGCACCCCGGCCGGCGCCGGCCGCCGTGCCGCGACCGCCGCAACCGGCTCCCCAGCCGATGGTGAACGTGCCGCCGTGCTTTCCGCGGCTTCTGCTGCCGCCGTCCGGCCGTGACGCGAAGCCGGAGATTCTCGGCACCATGGACCCGGTCGCGCGCGCCAACTACATGCAGGCCATCCATCTCCTGCATTGCGAGACCGGGCGGGACGTGGAAGCTCTGGCGCTGTTGAAGGACGGCGCCAAGGTCGGCTTCCGTCCGAGCATCCGCGCCCTCGGCTCGCGCATCATCGACGATCCCGCGGTGCTGGGCGACGAGGCCGCGGCTTACTTGAAGATCTTCACCAAAGAGGCGAACGCGGGATCGGCTTCCGCGGCGAACCTCGTCGGCGTGATGATGGATGGGGGCATCGGCACTAAGGCCGATCCAGCCGGTGCGGGCAAGTTCTATCGCGCGGCGGCGGCGGACGGGAGCCAGCGTGCTCTCGAATGGCTGACCTATGCGTCGGCGACGGGGCGCGGCACGCGCGCGGACCGCGCTGGCGCCCAGCGATTCCATGCGCGGCTGGAGCGGGATCGCGGCGTGCGCGCCGCCCGGGACATCGTCGTCGCTCTCGAGCTTGGGGGCGAAGGCAAGCGCGACGAGGCCGGCGCCCGCTTTTGGGCCGATGCGCTGCGCAGCCTGGACAAGGACGGGGACGCGAAGGTCGCCGTCGAATTGGAGAAGGCCTGGCAGAACGGCACCGACACCAAAGCGGACCTCGACATCCTCGCGGTCGCCAAGCGCTACAACGGGGTCGAGGCGCGCTACCAGATTGCCTTGCGCCAGCTCGCTGGAGCCGGAGAAGCGCAGCGCTCGGCCGCGCTCGCGGACCTGCGCTCGGCTGCCCTCGCAGGACATGCCGGCGCCGCCCAGACCCTCGCCGCCATGATGGTGGCGAGCGGCGCCGACGGAACCATCGCCACCCAGGTCAGCGACACCCTTCGCCTCGCCGTCAACACCGGCAATCCGGGAGCGATGCTGGCCTTCGCGAACCAGATCTACTTCGCCGACACCGCCATGCCGAAGCTGTGGCTGGCCGCGCAATACATGCGGCGGGCTGCCGAGGCTGGCCTTCCCGAGGCTCAGCATCGGCTCGGCCTCCTTCTGATGGACGGCCTCGGCGTCGAGCCGGATCGCGCCCTCGCGATCGGCTGGCTCACGAAGGCGCGGGATGCGGGCTATCCCTTGTCGAAACAGGTCCTCGATCACCTCGGCCTTGCCGACGGCCACTGACGTCCGGCCACCACAGAGGTTGCACCATGCCGATCATCCCAGTGATCCTGTCGGGCGGAGCCGGAACGCGGCTGTGGCCCGCATCGCGCGACGCCCGTCCCAAGCAGTTCCTCGACCTGTTCGGGCCGCTCTCCACCTTCCAGGAGACCTTGAAGCGGGTCGCAGATCCGGCCCTGTTCGAGCGGCCGATCATCCTCACGAACCGCGATCACCGCTTCCTCGTCGCCGAGCAGACGAAGGAGATCGGCATCGCGGCGGATATCGTTCTCGAGCCCGTCAGGCGGGATTCCGGGCCGGCCATCGCGGCAGGGGCTCACCTCGCCATCCAGCGCGCCGGGCCCGACGCCATCGTCGTGGTGCTCGCGGCGGACCACGTCATCCGCGATCCGGCCGCCTTCGCGGCCGCCTGCGCCAACGCCGCGGAAGCCGCCGCGCGCGGACTGATCGTCACCTTCGGCATGACCCCTGACCGGCCGGAGACGAGCTACGGCTATGTCAAGCCGGGCGCGCTCCTCAACGGCTGCGCGTTGCGCGCCCTCGACGCCTTCGTCGAGAAGCCGGACCAGAGCACGGCCGAACGCTATCTCGCCGACGGCTATCTCTGGAATTCGGGCAATTTCCTGTTCGGTGCGGCGACGCTGCTGCGCGAATATTCCGACGTCGATCCGCAGACCGTCGAGGCGGCGGGAGCCGCCGTCGCGAACGCGGTCCGCGACCTCGATTTTATCGTGCTCGACGAGGAGTCGTTCCGGCGCACGACGCCGCAATCGATCGATTACGCGGTCATGGAACGGACGAAACGCGCCGCCGTCCTGCCGGGTGATTTCGGCTGGTCCGACGTCGGCAGCTGGGACGCGGTCTGGGCCCTGTCGCCGCAAGACGCGAACGGCAATGTCGTCGCCGGTCCGGCGCTGATGCGGGATTCCAAGGACAGCATCGTCATGTCCGAGAAGCTCACGACCGCCGTGATCGGCGTCGAGGGGATCGCGGTCATCGCCACCGAGGACGCCATCCTGGTGACGCGGCGGACCGACGCAGCCTCGCTGAAAGCGCTGGTCGGCGATCTGCGCAAGAGGCTGCCCAACGTCACCGATTGCGGCGCCAAGGTCTACCGGCCGTGGGGGATGTATCAATCGCTCGAGGCCGGAGACCGGCACCAGGTGAAGCGCATCACGGTGAAGCCAGGCGGCCAATTGTCTTTGCAAAAGCATCATCACCGGTCCGAGCACTGGGTCGTGGTTCGGGGAACCGCGAAGGTCGTCCTCGGCACGTCGGAGCGCGTGCTCTACGAGAACGAATCCGTCTACATCCCGATCGGAACGGTGCATCGCCTGACCAATCCGGGGAAGATCGATCTCGAGCTCATCGAGGTGCAGACCGGGTCGTATCTCGGCGAGGACGATATCGTCCGGCTCGAGGACGTCTACAACCGCAGCGAAGAGCCGGAATCCGGTCCGCCCGCCTCGACCCGCGCGCTCGCGACGAACCGCGTCACCTGAGGTATCGTCCGGTCGGGCGAACCCGGATTGCGGTATCCGGTTCGCTTCACCCAGGCCGCGCGGGCGTCAGCAGGCGCTTGTCGAGCATGCAGTGCACGCCCTTGTGCTGGTTCACCGTCTGCGTGATGCGAAGGTCGGCGGCGAGGCTGCACAAGGCATAGGCCTGCTCGCGCGCGAGCCCCGTACGCTCGACGATGAGGACGATCATGTCGCGCAGGGCCGTCTCGACGCAGCGGTCGAGATCGGGATCCATGCCGAAGGTGAGCACGTGCGTTGGCGTCTCGGCGCGCGGATAGGTGAGGCCAAGACCCTTGCGCAGCACGAGCTCGAAGGTGCCGGTCAGGGCCGTCTCGATGGCCGACACATTGACCTCGCCGTCGCCCTGAGCGCCATGGCCGTCGCCGCAGGAGAACAAGGCGCCGGCAGTGAAGACGGGCAGGAACAGCGTCGCGCCGGCGACCAACTCCTTGTTGTCGAGGTTGCCGCCGAAGGCGCGCGGGATGATCGAGGTGCAGCGGTTCCAATGCGGCGGCGGCGCGACCCCCATGACGCCGAAGAACGGCCGCAGCGGCAAGTCGAGCCCCCACGGCAGGCGGCCGACCATGCGCTCCCGGTCGAGCGGGATGTTCATGCGATGGTAGGTCGGGAAGTCGTCGGGGAGGGTGCCGGCGAGCGGGCGGTTGTGGTTGTAGCCCCAATCCTGGCGCAGGGCGACGTCGAGGATGCGCACTTCCAGCACGTCGCCGGGCTCGGCGCCCTCGACGGCCACCGGCCCGGTCAGGATATGCGGCCCGAACGGGATGCCCGGCTCGGCGGCGTGGATGGCGCGCAGCTCGGGAGGGACGTGGAAGCCGGGCGGCGGCAGCACCTCGGGGCTGCCCGTCACCGTATCGATCGTCACGCGGTCGCCGCTCGCGACCGTCAGGACGGGCGCGCGGCGGGCGTCGAAATAGCCCCAATGGCAGGTCTCGGGCGAAGCGGCGAGATGGTGATGCATGCGGACCGGCGAGGGAGGGGATCGTCGCCGCATGAAGGACGAGACGGGCGAGCGAGTCCAGACCTGTCGCGCATGGGCGTCGCGCCGCCGGTGACCTCTCGGCGCAGCCGCCCATCGGCTATGCTAATCTTGGTTTGACGGCCCCGCGCCCGACCGGCGGGGTTTGGCAAGGACGTATCGCGCGTGCGTGAGCTTGAGGATCTGCAGCGGCGCCTGGAAAGCGTTCAGGCGCTGCTCTCGAATGTTCCCGATCCGGTCATCCTCGTCGATCCCGATGGGCTCGTGCGTGAGGCGAATTCGGCGGCGCACACGCTCCTGCCCCGGCTGCGCCTTGGCCAGCCGCTCTTCTATGCCATCCGCGCGCCCGAGATCCTCGAGGCGGTCGCGCAAGCGCCGGGCCGGAGCGGGTCCATCCATGTCGAATATCATGAGCGCGTGCCGACCGAGCGAACCTTCGAGGTTCAGATCGGCGCCCCGCCGTCGAAGGGACGAAGCACGTCGGGCAAACCGGACGTGATGCTCTTCTTCCGGGACCTGA
>DASQLE010000594.1:0-4749 GCA_035630175.1 Beijerinckiaceae bacterium | reverse complement strand
CCGCGCATCGGATGTGCCGCGCTCGTCGTCCGCTCATCATGCGCCCGACAGGTATGCGCCGGCTCAGCCTTGCCCATCTCACGATCGACGACGCCGACCCGCTCGCCTTCATCGATGCAGCGGCGCATGCCGGTTTCGATTCGATCGGCCTTCGCGTCGTCTCGGCCCCGGGCGCGCCGCCGCGCCCGGCGGTCGCCGGAGACGACGGCGCCCTCGCCCGCATCAAGGCGTCCCTCGACGCGAGCGGGCTCGATGTGCTGCAAGTCAACAGCTTCTGGATCATGCCGAAAACCGCGGCGGCCGATTTCCGCCCGGTCCTCGATGCCGCCGCACGGTTGCAGGCCGGCCATATTCTCATCGTCATCGGTGATCCGGATCTCGGCCGGGCCGAAGCGCGGTTCGCCGAATGCTGCGCCCTGGCGGAGCCGCTCGGCATCGGCATCGCGCTCGAGTTCCAAAGCTACTCGCCGGTGCGGACGATCGCGCAGGCCCTGCGGATGGTCGAGGCCAGCGGTTTCGCGACGGCCGGCCTCGTCGTCGACGCCTTGCACCTCGACCGCGGCGGCGGCAGCCCGTCGGATCTCGCCGCCGTGCCGGCCGGACGGCTCGCCTTCGTACAGCTCTGCGATGCGCCGTCCCGCCATCCGCCCCCTGACGGCTTGCGGCGGGAGGCGCGAGAAGGCCGGCTCTATCCCGGCGACGGCGAGCTGCCGCTTGTGGCGCTCCTCGATGCCTTGCCGGAAGGCGTGCCGTTGGACGTGGAAGCGCCTTCCCGGCGCGCCGCCCACTTGCCGGCCGTCGAGCAGGCGCGGCTCGCCGCCGAGGCGACCCGGCGGTTCTTGAGCGCCTGGCACGAGGCCCGGTCCCGCGCGCCCCGTCGTGAGGAGGGACGTTGACCTGAAGGGTCCGGTGAATGCGCCGGGCTCCGTTAACGCTTTGTAAGCATAACTGAACGAAGCGGCTGCGCACACGGCGATTGGCGTCGCTTGGACAGATTCCCTTTACCCCCGATTCAGCCGGCGATTGTCTTGTGAGAGAGCGGGAACGCATCTCGTCAGGACGTGCTCCATGGATTCGAAGCCCTTCATCATGGTCGGCCTCGCCATCGTGTTCGGTGGGTCGGCCGTTCTCATGGCTCAGCGCTGGACCACCCGGCAGGCCGATGCCGCCCGCCCGGCGGCGCCCGTCGAAGAGGCGCGGCCGCTGCCGGTCGGCACGATCGTGGTCGCCGCGAAGCCGCTGCGCTACGGCATGGAACTGGCGGCGAGCAGCATCCGCGAAGTGCCATGGCCGGAAGGCACCCTGCCGGCGGGCGCCTACAAGACCGTCGCCGAGGTGCTCGCCGGGAACGGCAAGCGCGTGGTGCTGAGCGCGATCGATCCCAACGAGCCGGTTCTCCAGCCGAAGATCACCGGCCCAGGCCAGCGCAGCACGCTGTCCGCCCTAATCGACGACGGCATGGGCGCCGTCACCGTTCAGGTGAACGAGGTCGTGGGGGTCGCCGGCTTCGTTCTTCCCGGCGACCGCGTCGACGTGCTCCTGACCCGGCAGATCCGGGGCGGAGGCGGCGAGATGGGCCCGGCCAGCTCGACAGCCTTCACGGACGTGGTGCTGCGTCAGGTGCGCGTTCTCGCCGTCGGCCAGACGGCCGACGACCGCGCCGACAAGCCGTCGGTCGTGACCGCCGTGACCCTCGAGGTGGATTCGATCGCGGCCCAGAAGATCGCGCTCGCGACCTCGGCCGGCACTCTGTCGCTGATGCTGCGCAAGGCCGGCGATCTCGCCGCCGGCCCGGCGCGTCGGGTCTCGCTCGCGGAGATCGGGCACGAGCCGAAGGCCTCGGATCAGAAGGTGGTGCGCGTCACCCGCGCCATGGAGCGTCAAGAATATTCGGTTCCGAGCGCGCCGACGCCGGTGGGGACGACGACGGCCTCGGATCGGACGTCCCGAGCCTTGCCGCAGGTCGCCGCGGCGCCGTGAGCGATGACGGGGAGTAATCCCATGCGCAATCTGTTCGAACGCTTCCGCCGGGACGAAGGCGGCAACGTCCTCATGCTGTTCGGGCTCGCCATGGTGCCGCTGATCGGCATCATGGGAGCGTCGGTCGATTACGCCATCGCATCCCAGAAGCAGACCCGCCTGCAAACGGCTCTCGACCAGGCCGGGCTTGCCGTGGCGAAAGAACCGCAGGTCAGCGACGAAGTGACGGTGAGCCGCATCAAGGAGATGATGACGGGCCAGCTCGCCGCCAACGGCATCGGCGCGGACGAATGGACCTTGACCACGGCCCAGCAGGCGAACAATCGCGTCAGCGTCGCCGCGACCACCACGTTCAATACGAAGTTGATGAACCTCTTGCAGATCCCGACCATGACGGTCGCGGCCAGCACCGAGGTCGCTCGCACGAGCAAGCTCGAGGTCGCCTTGGTCCTCGACAACACCGGCTCGATGGAACTCTACGGCAACCGGATGGCGAGCCTGCGCACTGCCGCGAAAACGCTCGTCGACAAGCTTTATTCCACGCCGAACGCGGCTCAGATGGTCAGGGTTGCGCTCGTGCCCTTCGTCGCCACCGTCAACATCAAGGCCGATACCGGCTTCAGCATGGCCTGGATCGACCAGAACGCCGAGGCCAAGTATCACGGCGCTAATTTCAATAAGGTCGATGGTGCGCGGGCGAACCACCTGACGCTGTTCGGTGACCTCAACGTCGCTTGGAAAGGCTGCGTCGAGGCGCGCGCGGAGCCGTATGACGTCGACGACACTCCGCCGAATCCGCTCAACCCGGACACGCTCTTCGTCCCGTATTTCTGGCCCGACGAGCCGGATCCCAAGAATTCGTCCGGCAATACGATTTCTTACTCGGCAGGGAGCAGCTATACGAACAACTATGTTGCAGACGATTATACCAAGCCGTCCGGAACGGCTGACGCCGCTACGGCACCGGCGCGACAGAAAAACACGAGCAAATACAAGAAGCCGCATGGCGCGTTCGACACCGTGCCGCGCGATACGACCGGGCCAAACAAGGGTTGTGGCGATCCCATCACGCCCCTCACGAACGATGCGCAGCTCATGCGCACTCGCGTCGCCGACATGGAGGCATGGGATATCGCCGGAACCAATGTCGCCCAAGGCATGGTTTGGGGCTGGAGCGTGCTTTCACCGACAGCGCCTTTCACGGAAGGGGTCGCCTACGACGACCTCGGCACTCAGAAGGCGATGATCGTGCTGACTGACGGCGAGAACAACGTCACTCTGGCGGGGAACCACAACCTGTCGCATTTCTCGTCGTATGGATATCTGGCGGGCGACCGCTTCGGGACGCACGATCAGGAACTTGCCATCGATGCGATCGACACCAAAGTGAAAGCGTTGTGCGCCAGCATCAAGGCCAAGAATATTCGCCTCTACACGATCACGTTCCAGCTCAACGATGCGTCGGCGCAGAAGATGTATCGCGAATGCGCGACGAGCTCGTCGATGTATTTCAACTCTCCGACGACGACCGAGCTCGAGGGCATCTTCAAGACGATCGCCGAGGACCTCGGCAACTTGCGCTTCAGCCGCTGACCGCCCGACGCCGATGCGCTGATCAGCCCGGCAGGCGCTCCAGCACCGGCGCGAGGCGTCGCACCACCTCTTCGAGGTCCTCCGCCTTACGGGCGAAGCAGAGCCGCAGATAGGCCTCGCCGCCCGCTCCGAAGGCGCTGCCGGGGGCAAGGCCGACATTGGCCTCGTCGATGATGCGCAGCGCGAGCGCGCGCGAATCCGTGACGCCCGGCACCCGGAGGAAAGCGTAGAAGGCGCCCGGAGGCGGCGGCAGCTCGACGCGGCCAGTGGCGTTGAGACCCTCGCAGACGATGGCGCGGCCGCGGCGCGCGCGGGCGATCTGCTCGTTTGCGAAATCCCCGCCCTCCTCCAGCGCCGCGACGGCGGCGCGCTGCAGGAAGGCGGCGACCCCGGAAGTCGAATACTGGATGAGGTTCTCGATCGTCGGTCCGAGCGCCGGCGGCGCCTCAAGCCAGCCGACGCGCCAGCCGGTCATGGCCCAGTTCTTGGAGAAGGTCTGAACGAACAAGATGCGGTCGTCCGCCTCCATGACGTCGTGGAAGGACGGCGCACGACCGTCGATGGTCAGGGCCGAGCCGTAGACGAAGCGGGCGTAGATCTCGTCGGCGATGATCCACAAGCCGTGCCGCCGCGCGAGCGCGAGAATGGCACGGAGGTCGTCGAGGCTCGCGGTCCAGCCGGTCGGGTTGGCCGGCGAGTTGACGACAAGCGCGCGGGTGCGCGCCGTCACGGCGTCGCCGAGGCGATCGATATCCAGCGTCCAACCGGCGGCACCGCTCGTCATCGGCACCGCGACCGGCCGCGCCCCCGCGACCGTGATGGCGCCGTGGAAATTCGGCCAAGCCGGCGTCGGGATGAGAACCTCGTCGCCGGTTCCCGCCGCCATGCGCACGGCGATCTGGGCCGCGTGCATGCCCCCGACCGTGACCGAGAAACGGTCGACGGCGAACGGCCTCCGATACAGCCGCTCGCTGTAGCGGGCGATCGCCTCGCGCAGATCGGGGATGCCCTGCTGCCAGGTGTAGAAGGTCTCGCCGGCGGCGAGCGAACGCGCCGCCGCGTCGTTGATGAAGGCTGGGGTCGGCAGGTCCCCCTCCCCCGCCCAGAGCGGGATCAGGCCGGACCGCCTGCGCCCGTAGGTCATGGCCTCGACGATGCCGCTGGCGGGCGCGTCCT
>DASQLE010000593.1:0-3971 GCA_035630175.1 Beijerinckiaceae bacterium | reverse complement strand
CGGGCGCGCCCTAGGGGCACACCGGCACCGGCAGGATGCGGAAGAACTGCGCCGTCACCTGGGGCAGTTGCTGCTCGACCTCCATCGCCCCGCGGCGCTCGAGAAAGGTGATCGGCTCCTGGCAAATGTTGCCTTGCGCCGGCGATCGTGTGGGCGCTTGTGCGAGCCCGTCCGTGCTGACGAGCGCCGACGAGATCAAGAACGTTAAGGAAAGTGCGCGCATCGAGAACTCCCGTTTCCAAATATATCAGCCTTTTCCCTCCCGTGGACTGGGCTACAATCCGGGACATGAGCGAAGGTCAGGCGCTTTTCGCCGTCTTGCGCCAAAGCGCTGCTGCCGTGGCGGCGGAAGCGATCGAGCGCCTCGTTCAGGAAGCGTCCGACCGGGACCTCAATCGAATCAACGTCCTGGAGCTGGCGGCGCGCCTCGGCATGGACGAGGAACGCCTCATCGCCGCCTTCCTGCATGCCGCGCGCCTTGGGCTGTTCGAGCTGTCCTGGAACGTCCTCTGCCCCGGCTGCGGCGGCGTCCTCGACGCGAGTGCGACGCTGAAATCATTCGACAGGGACGAATATGGGTGCGCCCTGTGCGCTGCCGGCTACGAACCGACGCTCGACGAGATGATCGAGGTCACGTTCACGGTGAGCCCGCGCATCCGCCGCATAGCGGCCCACGATCCGCAACAGCTTCCGATCTGGGAGTATTGCCGGCAGGTGTTCTGGAGCTCCGGCATCGACCTGCCACCGGACTTCGAGAGCATCATCGAGGAGATCACTCTGGATTCGCTGGAACTTCCAGCGGGCGAGAAGGCCATCATCTCCCTGCAGCTCCCGGCCGAGTTCCTGATCGTGTTCGACCCGGTAACGCACGCTACCCAGTTCCTCGATGTGAAGGGGGAGTCCACCCGTGAGCGACAGGCGCTCACGCTTGTGTTCAATAATGTGAAGGCTCCGACGGGGAAGATGGAGCTGCGCCCGGGTCCTCTCCGGATCACGTTGGAGAACCGCACGAATGCGCGGGTGCTCCCTGCCATCTGGGTTGCGGGCGATAAGCTTCACGACCTGCTTGGCCGACGCAAGCCGTTTCTCACGGCCAAGCGGCTTCTTACCAACCAGACCTTCCGAGACATCTACCGAACAGACACCCTGGACGTGGACCAGCGGCTGAAGATCACCAGCCTCACGTTCCTGTTCACCGACCTGAAGGGTTCGACGGCGCTGTACGAGCGGGTCGGCGACCTCGTCGCGTTCGATCTCGTGCGGGCCCATTTCCGCGTGCTGACCGAGATCATCGCCTCAGAGGCCGGCGCGGTCGTCAAGACGATCGGCGACGCCGTCATGGCGACCTTCCCGACACCGGACCGGGCGCTCGCGGCGGCCCTCCGGATCCGGGCGGCGATGCGCAAGCTCAACGAGGAGCGCGGAAGTGAAGACCTCCTGCTCAAGATCGGCATTCACGAGGGTCCGTGCTTGGCAGTGACCTTGAACGACCGCCAGGACTACTTTGGGCAGACGGTCAACATCGCCTCCCGCGTCCAGGGTCTGGCCACGTCGTCATCGATCTATGCGACCGGTCCGGTCATCGTCGGTCCGCGTTCCTCCAGCATCCTCGAGAACGCCGGCCTCAAGCCATGCCCACAGGACGCCGCGTTGCGCGGAATCACGGAAAGCATCGCCATTTACGAGATCCCCTAGCCGCAAGCGCTCGAGAAGTAGCTGGCTGGGGCGCCAGGATTCGAACCTGGGAATGGCGGTACCAAAAACCGCTGCCTTACCACTTGGCGACGCCCCACCGAGGCGCGGATACATAGTCGCCCGCCGGGCCGGTGACAACCGGCCGCCGGACGACCGGGATGATCGGTCGAGCCTCGCCGCCGAGGCTTCAGGCCTCGCGCGGATGCGTCTTGCGCGACCGCCGGGCCGCTATGCCTTGCAGTGCGGGAAGCGCGCCGCTATAGAGCGCCTCACCAGAAGGAAGACGGTTTCGGAGTGTAGCGCAGTCTGGTAGCGCACCTCGTTCGGGACGAGGGGGTCGCAGGTTCAAATCCTGCCACTCCGACCACTCCGCCTCATGTTCCATCACCGTTGCGCCACGCGTGAAGCGGCCATGATGGCCGCGGCAGCGTCGGGCCAAGACGTGCATCACGAGATCGGGCGGCTTGATCGAACCGCCGCCCGGCGGCCGCGTCCCGGACGGATAGGCTGTCACCGGCGGACGAGCGTCCAGGCGGCTTTCATGAGGGCGGCGGCGAGAGCCGTCTTGAGCACCGTGCCGAGCAGGAAGGGCGCCGCGCCGACCAGCCACGCCTTGCCGGGGCCGAACAGATAGGCGAGCCAAGCAAGGCCGAAGGCGAAGATGATCGCATGGCCGATCGTCATCATCACGACCACGCGCCCGAGCGAGCGGTCCCATCCGCGCTCGGCGAGAAGGCCCATGGCGACGGCCGCCGCCACATAGCCGACGAGGTAGCCGCCGGTCGGACCAAGGAGATAAGCGGGGCTCGGCACGGCCGGCGGCGTGTTGGCGAAGACCGGCAGGCCGAGCATGCCCTCGACGAGGTAGAGGAGCACGGTGGCGCCGCCGAGCCGCCAGCCATAGGTCGCGCCGATCAAGAGCACCACGAGCGTCTGCAGGGTCATGGGCACCGGCGGGATCGGCACCTGGATCTTGGCCGAGAGGGCGAGCAGCGCCGAGCCGGCGAGCGCCAGCGCGGCGGCGCGGAACGCGGCGGTGCGGTCGCGCGCCGGCCACAGGAGCGCGGCGAAGGTGGGAGCTTGCAGGGACGGAACGCCGCTCGACATCGAGAACCTCCAGATGATCAGGGAACGATGATCAGGGAACGCTGGCGGGCGTCCGCGATCCTCTATAGGAGGCGCGGCGACGGGCCTCAAGGGACTGAACCGCGCCGCCGGCCGAGCTGCGGTGGAGAGGCGGCCAAGGAGCACGCATGAGCGACGCGCTCGCCTTCGATCAGGATTTCGCTGCCCCCGCCGGCCAGTGCGTGACGCTGAGCCCCCTGGTTCGGCGCGTGCTGGCCGGCAATCCGAGCCCGTTCACGTTCAAGGGCACCTGCAGCTACATCGTCGGCCGCGGACGGGTCGCCGTCATCGATCCCGGACCGGACCTGCCGGCGCATGTCGCGGCGCTGCTCGACGCCGTGCGCCAGGAGACGGTGACCCATATCGTCGTCTCGCACACCCACCGCGATCACTCGCCCGCCGCCCGCGCCGTCCAGGCCGCCACGGGGGCCTTGATCGTCGGCTGCGGCCCGCATCGCGCGGCGCGCCCCCTCGCCGGCGGCGAGATCGACCGTCTCGAGGCAAGCGGCGATCTCGGCCATGTGCCGGATACCGAGTTGAAGGACGGCGACGCCGCATCCGGGCCGGGCTGGACCCTTCAGGCGGTCGAGACGCCCGGCCACCTCGCCAACCACCTGTGCTTCGCCTTGCCCGAGGAGAACGCCCTGTTCTCGGCCGATCACGTCATGGCGTGGTCGACCTCCGTCGTCGCGCCGCCAGCCGGGTCGATGGGCGCCTACATGGCGTCCCTCGACAAGCTGCGGGGAAGGGACGAGCGCATCTACTGGCCGGGTCACGGCGGGCCCGTGCGCGATCCGGCACGCTACCTGCGCGCGCTCATCCATCACCGCCGGCAAAGGGAGGCGTCGATCCTCGCCCGCCTCGCCGCCGGCGACCGGACGGTCCCGGCGATCGTCGCGGCGATCTACCGGGGCCTCTCCCCTGCCCTCGTCGGCGCCGCGGCCTTGTCGGTCTTCGCCCATCTCGAGGATCTCGCCGCACGCGGGATCGTGGCGACCGACGGGCCTCCCGCCCTGGACGGCGGATATCGCCTCGCCTGAGATTGCCCGGTCGTCCGCCTACTGCACGGCGATGGCGAGGTTCGCCACCTCCTCGAGGAAGCGCTGGATGCGCTGCGCGTTCTGGCCGAGATCGTGCTGGCCGATGCGCGA
>DASQLE010000592.1:0-2751 GCA_035630175.1 Beijerinckiaceae bacterium | reverse complement strand
CCCACCGCGGGCGATTGCTGCAGGCCATGGCCCGAGAAGCCGTTGCAGAGATAGAAGTTTTGCAGGTCTCCGGCCCGGCCCACGATGGCGTTGTGGTCGAGCAGGCACATGTCGTAGGGCCCCGACCAGGCGCGGCCCGGCCGGATCGCCTCGAAAGCGGGCACGCGATGGGCGAGCGAGGGCCAGATGAACTCTTCGAAGAAGGCGTGATCGATCTCCTGCGACGCCGGATCCTCGTCGGACCAGTCGGGATCGAGATCGGCCTCCGGCGAGGCGCCGCAGATGAAATGCCCCTCTCCTTCCGGACGCACATAGGCGCCCGACGTGTCGATGAGCAGCGGGCAGTTCTCCACAGGCCCCCGGCACGAGAACGTGAAGACGTACCGGCGCTTGGCCTGGACCGGGATCGCAAGGCCGGCCATCGCCGCAATCGCCCGGCCGCCGGAGCCGGCGCAGTTGACGAGCGCTCCGCAGGCGATGCGCGTGCCGTCCTTCAGACGCACGGCGACGATGGCGTTGCCGTCGCGTTCGATCGCGGCCACCTCGCCCTTCACGTATTCGGCGCCGAGCGCGCGCGCCTTCTTGCGGAAGGCCTGGAGCAGGCCCCAGCCGTCGAACCAGCCTTCGCCCGAGCAGCCCCAGGTGCCGGCGGCGAGATCCTCCGTGTTGAGCCAGGGGAAGCGCTCCTTCAGCGCGGCAGGATCGAGATAGAGAATGTCGGCGCCCTCGGCCGTCTGGAGCGCGTGGTTCTCGGCGAGGATCGACGCGCCGGCCTCCGACGCGCAATAGAGATAGCCGCCCTCCTTCAGCCCGATCTCCGGACGCTCGCCATCGACCGCGAGACGGTCGCCGATGCTGCGCAGGAAATCGATTCCGTAAAGCGAGATGCGGATGTTCACCGCGCTCGAATATTGCTGGCGGATCGAGGCCGCCGACAGGGCCGAGGCCGAGAGCTGGTAGGTGGGATCCTTCTCGATCACGATGACGCGCCCCTTGAAGCCGGAATCGGCGAGCAGGTGATAGGCCGCGGAAGAACCCATGACGGCGCCGCCGACGATCACGACATCGGCTTGCACGACATCGGCTTGGAGAGAAGGTGCTGAGGTCATCGTTCGAATTTCGTTGAGAGGATGATGGAGGACTGCGTGCGCTCCACCCCATCGAGCGCACCGATCTTGTCGATGGCGGCGTCGAGGGAGGGAACGTCCTGAGCCTCTACCACCGCCAGGAGATCGAAGACACCCGCGACCGAATGAAGCGCGCGCAATTCAGGCATGCGCTGCAGCGCGGCCACGACGCCGCCCGAGGCCTTGGGCGCCACGACGATGGTCACATGCGCGCGCACCATCCGGCTCGCGACCTCCTCGGCGAGGCGCAAGGTATAGCCGGCGATGACCCCGCGGCGCTCAAGGCTTTCCACCCGCGCCTGCACCGTGGTGCGCGACAGCTTCAGGCGCCGCGCCGCCTCCGCATGGCCGATGCGGGCATTCTCCCGCAGCAGGGCGATCAGGGCACGGTCCGTGGCATCCAGCATCGATATGACCAATCAACTCGGCAATCTGCCGAAAACTACTCGGCTTTCCGTCGGTTTGTCCATGGCGCTTTGCACGGATTTGCCTTTTTCTAGAGGCAACACAGGGAGGTTTTCATGCACTCGATCCTCGTCATCGGCGCCGGCAAGATCGGCTCCACCATCGCCGACATGCTCCACGAGACCGGCGATTACCGGGTCACCGTCGCGGATTCCTCCGCCGAGGCGCTCGAAGCGGTGGCCAAGGACGGCGTCAAGACGGTCCAACTCGACTTTTCCGACGCGGTCGCCCTGCAGAATGCCCTGAAAGGTCATTACGCCGTGCTCAGCGCCGCGCCCTATCACCTGACCGGCCATGTGGCGAAGGCGGCGCGGCTGACGGGCGTCAACTATTTCGACCTGACCGAGGACGTCGCCACCACCCGCATGGTGAAGGAGCTGGCCGACGGCGCCGAGACGGCGTTCATTCCCCAGTGCGGCCTCGCTCCCGGCTTCATCTCCATCGTCGCCCACGACATCGCGAGCCGCTTCGACAAGCTCGACACGGTGCGCCTGCGCGTCGGCGCGCTGCCGCAATATCCGTCGAACGCCCTGTCCTACAACCTCACCTGGAGCACGGACGGCGTCATCAACGAGTATATCGAGCGCTGCGAGGCCGTGGTCGACGGCACCCTGCGCGAGGTCCCGGCCATGGAAGAGCTGGAGGAATTCTCCCTCGACGGCACCCGCTACGAGGCCTTCAACACCTCCGGCGGCCTCGGCACCCTGTGCGAGACGCTTCAAGGCAAGGTGCGCAACCTGAACTACAAGACGATCCGCTATCCCGGCCATTGCGCCCTCATGCGGGTGCTGCTCAACGACCTGCAGCTGCGCAACCGCCGCGAGGTCCTGAAGGACATCCTCGAGAACGCGGTTCCGGCCACCATGCAGGACATGGTCATCGTCTTCGTCACCGTGACCGGCGAGCGCGCCGGCCGCTTCGTGCAGGAAACCTATGCCCGCAGCATCTACGGCCAGAACGTGGCGGGCACCCAGCGCACCGCGATCCAGGTGACCACCGCCGCCGGCATCTGCGCCATGCTCGACCTGCTGGTCGCTGGCCAACTGCCGAAACAGGGCTTCGTGCGCCAGGAGGAGATCGACCTCGACACCTTCCTCGCCAACCGCTTCGGCCGGGTCTATGCCGGCGAGCGCCTGGACAAGGGCCACGAGCCGGCGGT
>DASQLE010000591.1:0-5856 GCA_035630175.1 Beijerinckiaceae bacterium | reverse complement strand
CAGGCGTGGAGATTGCGCGCCCGCGAGTAATAGCCGAGGCCGGCCCAGGCCTGCATGACGGCCTCGACCGGCGCGCTCGCCAACCTCTCGAGGGTCGGAAAGCGCTCGAGAAAGCTCGCGAAATAGGGCCGCACCGCCGTCACATTGGTCTGCTGCAGCATGATCTCCGACAGCCATACCCGATAGGGATCCGGGACCTCGCCGGGACGCGCCCGCCACGGCAGCGCGCGGCGATGGCGGTCGTACCAGGTCAGGAGGTCGCGGGCTTGCGGCTTTGAGACGGTTGCGGGAGCAGCTAGCATGGCGCGTGCATAGCAGAACGCATCGTCGATCGAACGCGGCGTCTGCGCCCGCATTGTCTCTGACGCGCGTTGCCATGGCCCGACCGAAACCTCTTGCGGATCTGATCGATGCCTGCCTCGGGCCGGCGCTTGCGGCGCAGGGCTTCGCGGCGTCCGACGTCATCGTCGCCTGGGCCGACATCGTCGGCGAGCGGCTGGCCGGCTTCACGCAGCCCGTGCGCATCGACTGGCCGCGCGGCGCCGCAGCGCGCGACCGGGATCTCAGGCCCGAGCCCGCCACCCTGGTCGTCCGCGTCGAGAGCGCGTTCGCCTTGGAGATGCAGCATCTCGCCCCGATCGTCATCGAGCGCGTCAACGCCCATTACGGCTGGCGCTGCGTCGGCCGGCTGGTCCTGAAGCAGGGGCCGGTGCGGCGCTCTGTCCTACCCGCCGCGCCCGAGCCGGTCCTGACGGAAGCGGAGCGCTTGCGCGTCGCGGACGCGGTCGTCGCGGTCGACGAGGACGCTTTACGGGAGGCGCTCGAGCGTCTAGGTCAAGCCGTTGTCGGCGCGCGGCGCTGAGCCCTAGCGCACCCCGCGATGCTCTCGGACACCAAGCTATGCGGTCCGTCGGAGCACGCCGGTCTCGTTTATCGTGACCCAGCCATCGGAGTGACCCATCATGATGACACGGCGCGACGCGCTTGCCCTCATCGGCTCTGCCGTTGCGGCAACCACCCTGTTCCGAAACTGGCCGGCCTTCGCCCAGAACGTCGCGCCCCAGGATCTCGCCCTGCCGGGTCCACTCGGCGACGTCGCTCAGGGGCCGGCGGACGCCAAGGTGACGATCATCGAATACGCCTCCCTCACCTGCTCGCATTGCGCCGCGTTCCACGCCGACACCTACCCGCTCCTCAAGCAGCGCTACATCGATACCGGGCAGGTGCGCTACATCCTGCGCGAGTTCCCCCTCGATCCGCTGGCGACGGCCGGCTTCATGCTGGCGCGCTGCGACGGCGAGGCGAAATACTACCCGATCGTCGATCTCTTGTTTGCCCAGCAGAAGACCTGGGCGTTCTCCGACAAGCCGGTCGACACGCTCCAGCAGCTCATGCGGCAGGCCGGTTTTTCACAAGAGAAGTTCGAGGGGTGCTTGCGCGACCAGAAGGTCTATGACGCGGTGAACGCGGTGCGGAACCGTGCGGCCAAGGATTTCAGCGTCAGTTCGACGCCGACCTTCTTCATCAACGGCCAGCGTCACGCGGGAAACATGTCGATTGCCGATATCGAGAAGATCATCAAGCCGCTTCTGGGGGCATAACACCCCCCTCTCCCGGATGGGAGAGGGCCGACTCGCGACGCGTCGCCATCCCTCCCCTTCAGGGGAGGGCCGAGTCGGCGGAGCCGACCGGGGTGGGGTCAACCCGTTTGATGTGGAAAGCATTGTTCTGCGCCGGTGCAGCCCCACCCGGCTCGGCCGCTTTCGCGTCCGAGTCCGCCCTCCCCTGAAGGGGAGGGATGGATGAAGCTCACCCGCCTCAGGCTGGTCGGGTTCAAGTCCTTCGTCGAGCCGACCGACCTTCTCTTCGAGCCGGGGCTGACCGGCGTCGTCGGGCCGAACGGCTGCGGCAAGTCGAACCTGGTCGAGGCTTTGCGCTGGGTGATGGGCGAGAGCTCGCACAAGAACATGCGCGCCGCCGGCATGGACGAGGTGATCTTCGCCGGGTCCGGCCACCGCCCCGCCCGCAACACCGCCGAGGTGACGCTCACGATCGACAATGCCGAGCGCCTGGCGCCGGCGGCCTTCAACGACGCCGAGAGCCTCGAGATCTCGCGCAAGATCGAGCGCGAGGAGGGCTCCCTGTACCGCATCAACGGGCGCGAAGTGCGCGCCCGCGACGTGCAGATCCTGTTCGCCGACGCCGCCACCGGAGCCCGCTCGCCCGCCCTCGTGCGGCAGGGGCAGATCAGCGAGATCATCGCCGCCAAGCCGCAGGCACGCCGGCGCATCCTCGAGGATGCCGCCGGCATCGCCGGGCTGCATGCCCGCCGGCACGAGGCCGAGCTGCGCCTCAAGGGAGCCGACGACAACCTCGTCCGCGTCGAGGACGTGCTGCGCGAGATCGAGGCGCAGATCGACAACCTCAAGCGGCAGGGCCGGCAGGCGTCACGCTACAAGAACGTCTCGGCGGAAATCCGCCGGCTCGAGGCGCTGGTCTTCGCCATCGGCCATGCCGAAGCGCAGGAGCAGGCGGCGGCGGCGGAGCGGCAGGCGGCGGACGACCTCGGCGCCGTCGCCGAGCGGACGCGCGAGCAGACCGAAGCCGCCACCGCCCAGGCCGTCGCCGCCCACCAGCTTCCCGGCTTGCGCGAGGCCGAGGCCGCAGCGGCCGCCGCCCTGCAGCGCCTCGTCCATGCCCGCAACGAGCTCGACAACGAGGAGCGGCGCGCCAAGGAGCGGCTGGCCGAGCTCGAGCGGCACGTCGCCGATCTCGACAAGGACATCGCCCGGGAGGCGGCGCAGCGCGCCGACGCCGAGGCCTCGATCGCGCGGCTCGAAGGCGAAGCCGCGGAGCTGGCCGCGGCCGAGGAGGGCGTCGAGGACGCGCAGGCAGAGAGCGGCGAGCGCTTGCGGGCGGCCGAAGCCGAGCTCGCGACGACCGAGGCGGCGCTTGCCGCGCTGCAGGCGCAGGTCTCCGATCTCAACGCCCGCCGCACCGCCCTCGAGCGCACCCTGCGCGAGGAAGCGGAGCGCGCGGCGCGTTTCGGGGCCGAGAGGCTCAGGGTCGAGCACGACCTCAATGTCCTCGCGGACGCGCTGGGCGGCGGCCCGTCTCCGGACACCCTGCGCGACGAAGTCGCCTATGCCGAGAGCATGACGCGCGAAACCGAGGAGCGCGCGACGCAAGCCCGCGCGGCGGTCACGGCCGCACGCGAGGCCGAGACGCGCTCGCGCAGCCCCCTCACCGAGGCCGAACGCAAGGCGCAGCGCCTCGAGACCGAGGCGCGCACGCTGGCCAAGCTCTTCGCCACCGCGGCGAGCGACCTGTGGCCGCCGGTCCTCGATCAGATCACGGTCGCCAGGGGCTTCGAGGCGGCGCTCGGGGCGGCGCTCGGCGATGATCTCGACGCCTCGTCCAACATTTCGGCCCCGGCACATTGGGCCGAAACCGACGCGGGCGCAGACGACGGTCCGCTTCCGGCGGGCGTGCGCTCGCTTGCCGAGATGGCGGAGGCGCCTCCGGCCCTGCGCCGCCGCCTGAAGCAGATCGGCCTCGTCGACAAGTCGGAGGGCGGGCGCCTCAGGGCGGAACTCAAGCCCGGCCAGCGCCTCGTCTCGCGCGAGGGCGACTTGTGGCGATGGGACGGCTATACGAGCGCCGCGGAGGCCCCCTCCCCGGCCGCCCGCCGCCTCGTCGAGAAGAACCGCCTCGGCGACCTCGAGCGCGACGCCGTCGCGGCGCGCGGCGCCGTCGAGCGGCTGCGCGGCGAGGCCGAGGCCGCGCAAGCGACGGCCCGTTCGGCCGGGGTCACGGAAACGCAGGCGCTCGAAGCCTTCCGGCAGGCGCGCCAAAAGCTCGACGCCGCGCGCGAGCGCCTCGCCGCCGCCGAGCGGCGCGAAGCGGAAGTCGGGTCGAAGCGCTCGGCCCTGCAGGAAGCGGTGACGCGGCTCGCCGCCAGCGAAGCGGAGGCGCGCGCCCGCCTCGCCGAGGCCGAGACCGCCGTCGCCGAACTGGCGCCCGCCCCCGATCTCGAAGGCGAGCTGCTGGGCGCGCGCACCCATGTCGCCGAGCGGCGCGCCGCCGCCGCGGAGGCGCGCGCGGCCCTGCAGCGCCTCGTCGGCGAGGCCGACATGCGCCGCCGGCGCCACGAGACCATCGCCGGCGACATCACGCTGTGGAGCGAACGCGCCGGCCGCGCCGTCACGGCAGCGACCGACCTCGGCGAGCGGCTCGCGCGCGCCCGCGCCGAGCGCCAGACGCTCGCCGAGGCGCCCGACACCTATCTCGTGCGTCGGCGCGGGCTCGTCGCCGAGATCGAGGCAGCCGAAGCTCGGCGCCGGGAGGCAGCCGACCGGCTCGCCGAGGGCGAGACGGCTCTCGCCGCGGCCGACCGGGCGGCGCGCGCGACCCTCGACGCCCTGTCGGCGGCGCGCGAAGCCCGCGCCGGCTCGCAGGCGCGGCTGGAGGCGCTCACCCAGCGTGTCGCCGACATCACCCGCTCCATCGCCGAAAACCTCGACACCAATCCGGCCGGGCTCGTCGAGCTCGCCGGGCTGAAAAGCGGGGCGCCGCTGCCGGCGCTCGGCGACACGGAGAAGCGGCTCGAATCGCTGAAGGGCGAGCGCGAGCGCCTCGGCGCCGTCAACCTCCGCGCCGACGAGGAACTCGCCGAGATCGAGGCCAAGCACGCCGCGCTCATCGCCGAGCGCGACGACCTCGCCGAGGCGATCAAGCGCCTGCGGCACGCCATCGGCAGCCTCAACCGCGAAGGCCGCGAGCGGCTCCTCGTCGCCTTCGAGACCGTCAACGGCCAGTTCCAGCGCCTGTTCACGACCCTGTTCAGCGGCGGCACGGCCGAACTGACGCTCGTCGATTCCGACGATCCGCTCGAAGCCGGGCTCGAGATCGTGGCGCGCCCGCCCGGCAAGAAGCCGCAGACCATGACGCTCCTCTCCGGCGGCGAGCAGGCGCTCACGGCGACAGCCCTGATCTTCGCGGTGTTCCTCACCAATCCCTCGCCGATCTGCGTGCTCGACGAGGTCGACGCGCCGCTCGACGACGCCAATGTCGAGCGCTACTGCGACCTCCTGCACGAGATGGTGCGACAGACCGAGACGCGCTTCCTCGTCATCACGCACAACCCGATCACCATGGCGCGCATGGACCGCCTGTTCGGCGTCACCATGGCCGAGCGCGGCGTCTCGCAGCTCGTCTCCGTCGATCTCGACCAGGCCGAGAGCTACCGCGAGGCGAGCTAGCCGATCGCGCCGACGAGGTGCAGTGCGACGCCCGCGGCCGAGCACGCGAGGAGCGTCGGGATCATGCCGACCTTCAAACGGAACATCGCGGCGATGGCGGCGACGGCCAGCACGAGCGCCCAAACCCGCACGCTCGCCAGCACCGGCGCATCGAAGGCGATGGGTCCGAAGCGCAGCGGCCGCACGGCGGCGAAGATCGTGTGCACGGCGAACCAGATCGCGAGGTTGAGGATCACGCCGACCACCGCCGCCGTGATCGCCGACAGCGCCGCGCTTAGGGCGCGGTTGCCGCGGATCCGCTCGATGAAGGGAGCGCCGAGGAAAATCCACAGGAAGCACGGCGTGAAGGTGACCCAGGTGGCGAGCAGCCCGCCGAGGGTGCCGGCCAGGAGCGGGCTCAACGAGCCGGGATCGCGGAAGGCGGCCATGAAGCCGACGAACTGCAGGACCATGATCAGCGGACCCGGCGTCGTCTCGGCCATGCCGAGGCCGTCGAGCATCTCGCCGGGCGCCAGCCAGCCGTAATTTTCGACCGCCTGCTGCGCCACGTAGGCGAGCACCGCATAGGCGCCGCCGAAGGTGACCACCGCCATGA
>DASQLE010000590.1:0-2147 GCA_035630175.1 Beijerinckiaceae bacterium | reverse complement strand
CCGCCCTGATAGAACTCGAAGCGGTTGTCCTCGGGGCCGACCTCGACGCGCGCCACCTCGCCGAGCCGCACGAGGTAGCCGTTCTTGTTGACGACGATGATGTTGCGGAATTCCTCCGGCGTCGCCAGGCGCGAGTCGGTCTTCACCGTCAGCTCGCGCTGCGTCGATTCGAGGCGCCCGCCGGGCAGCTCCACGTTTTGCCTCCGGATCGCCGTCTCCACGTCCTGCGCGGTGAGGCCGCGCGCGGCGAGGGCGGCGCGGTCGATCCAGATGCGCATGGCGTAGCGGCGCTCGCCGCCGATATAGACGTTGGCGACGCCCGGCACCGTCGACAGGCGGTCGACATAGACGCGCTTGAGGAAGTCGCTCAATTCGAGCGGGTCGAGGGTCGAGGAAGTGACCGCGACCCACATGATGGCGCCCGAATTGGCGTCGACCTTGCGGATGACCGGCGGATCGATGCCGTCGGGCAGGCGGCCGAGGACGCGCGAGACCGCGTCGCGCACGTCGGCGGCGGCCGATTCTTGGTTGCGGCTGAGCTGGAACTCGATGTTGACGGACGAGCGGTCGTTCTGGCTCGACGAGCGAATCTCGCGGATGCCCTCGAGGCCCGCGACGGCGCCCTCGATGATCTCCGTGATGCGGCTCTCGACGACCTGGTTCGAGGCGCCGCGATAGACGGTCGACACCGACACGACCGGCGGATCGACAGCCGGATATTCGCGCACCGGCAGCCGGGCAAGGCTGGCGAAGCCCCCCACCATGAGGAGCAGGCTGACGACCACCGAGAAAACCGGCCGGCGGATGAAAAGATCGGAAATCTGCATCGTGCTCACTCGATCGCCTCTCCCCTGGCGGGAGAGGCCGAGTCGGCGAAGCCGACCGGGTGAGGGGGGATGCGCGACCTCTCCGGAGAAGTCGGCGCTGCCACCCGCACCCGGCGCCTTCGGTGCGCTCGACCTCTCCCATCGTGGGAGAGGTGGAAAACTATCCCCGCCGCTCCGACGCCGCGGCGGCTCCGGCCGGCGGGTTGGCGGCGCGCGGCCGCCCCGGCCCCGGCGGCGCCGTCGGACCGGCATCCGCCTCGGCCGGCGCGTTCGACACCTGGCGCGCCTTTACGACCGCCCCGGGCCGGACACGCTGCACGCCGCGCACGACGAGCGTCTCGCCGGGCGTCAGGCCTTCGACGACCTCGATCCGCCCGCCCTGGCGCTGGCCCATGGTGATGACCCGGCGCTCGACCTTGTCGTCCTTGATCACATAGACGAGCTGGCGCAGGCCCTCGCTGACGACGGCCTCCTCGGGAATGAGCACCGCATCGTCCTTGACCCGCACCTCGAGGGCCACCGATAGGAACATGCCCGGCTTCAGCGCCTCGTCGGAATTCTTGAACTCGGCCGTCAGCCGGACGGCGCGCGTCACCGGATCCACGCGCGGGTCGACCACCGACACCGTGCCCTCGAAGACGCGGTCGCCGAAGGCGGCCGAGCGCGCCCGCACCGTCTGGCCCGGCTTGAGCGAGGCGAGCAGGTTCTCGGGCACGGAGAAATCGAGGCGGATGCGCTCGAGGTCGTCGAGCGTCGTCATGCGCGTGCCCGGCGACACATAGGCGCCGAGCGAGACGGAGCGGGTGCCGAGCCGCCCCGAGAATGGGGCGCGGATAACGAGATCTTCCATACGCGCCTCGGCGGCCTTGCGCTTGGCTTCGGCCGAGGCGATGGCGCTCTCGAGCGTCTTCACCTGCGCCGTCAGGTCTTCGACCTGGGCGCCGGTGCCGGCGCCGGTGCGGCGCAGCGCTTGAGCGCGGTCGAGGCGCATGGCGAGTTCGTTGCGCTGCGCCTCGGCGCGGCGAATCTCAGCGATGGCGGCCTCGATGTCGGCGCGGCGCTCGTCGGTGTCGAAGCGCAAGAGCACGTCGCCGGCCTTGACCTTCTGGCCCTCGTTGAAGCTGATCTCCTGGACGCTGCCGGCAACCTTGGCCGTGACGGTGATCGATTCGTAGGCCCGTCCGGTGCCGACCGCCTCGTGGATCTCGACGACACGGCCGGTCTTGACAATGTCCACGTCGACGACGACCGGCCCCTGATCGGCGCCGCGCCGGCTCGCGGCCGCCGGATTCGGTATCGGAGCGGCCGCGGGAACATATT
>DASQLE010000589.1:0-2740 GCA_035630175.1 Beijerinckiaceae bacterium | reverse complement strand
GCGCGCAGGAATTCGGGCAGGCCGGCAAGGTCCTCTTCGTTCTCGAGAACGAGGGCGTAGTCCTTCTCGTCGGCGAGCACGTTCTGGCTGAACTGCGTGCCGAGGCTAGCAAGCCGCTCGGTAATCGCGGCGAGGCGCTTCTTGGCATCCGGGTCGAGCTGTGCGCCGGCCCGCGTGAAGATGGTGTGATAGCGGCTGAGCACGCGCCCCTGCTCCGCGTCGAGGGTCTCGGAACGGCCATGCAGAGCCTCGACACGCCGGAACAGGCTCTCGTTCATGTAGATGGCGTTGCGATGCTTGGCGAGCAGCGGCGCCATCTCGCGCTCGACCGCCTGGATGACGTCGTTGGTATGCGCGCCGGCGAGGTTGAAGAAGACGGCAGAGAGCCGGCGCAGGCGCCGGCCGCTCAGTTCCAGGGCGGCGACCGTGTTGTCGAAGCTCGGCGCCGCCGGATCGGCCGCGATCGCCTCGATCTCGCCGCGATGTTCGGCCAGCGCGCGGTCGAAAGCCGGCCGGAAATGCTCCGGGGCGATGCGCTCGAAGGGCGGCAGGCCATACGGCGTATCCCACTCCGCCGCAAAAGGCTGACCGCCGGGCGCGTCTCGTTCGGCCTGTGCCGCAGCTTGCATCGATCGACTCCTCCTGGATGAGTGTTCAGGTAGGGCGGCGGCGCCGATTGATCAATCAGCGTCGACCTGGCCCGATGCGTTCGAGGCCATAGCCCTCGCCTCGGAAACGGCAGCCTCATGGCCGCAGCGTTGCCGGATCGCCGCAGCGCCAGGAACGCTTTGCCGGGCCGGCCATTGATAAGGACGCAACCAGACGCCTCATCAGAGTAACCCCTGTGCCCGATGATTCTCCCGACACGGCCTCGGCTCCCATGCTCGACGTGGTCATCGTCGGGGGAGGGCCGGCCGGCCTCAGCGCCGCCCTCATCCTCGGCCGCTGCCGCCGGCGGGTGCTGGTCTGCGACGCCGGCAACCCCCGCAACCGCGTCTCGCATGGGGTCAACGGCTTCCTGACCCGCGACGGCACCAAGCCTGAGGAAATGCGCCGATTGGGGCGCGAGGAGCTGACACAATACCCCGATGTCGAAGTCCGGGATATCACCGTTTGTGACGCCGATCGGATCGAGGGCGGATTTGCGGTCGCGCTGGAGGACGGCGAACGGGTCTGCGCCCGCCGGCTTCTCCTTGCGACAGGGCTGGTGGAGGACCTTCCCGACATCCCCGGCTTTCGGCACCTGTGGGGACGGGGCACCTACAATTGCTGCTATTGCGACGGCTGGGAGAACCGGGATCGGCCGATAGCCGTCTACGCCAAGGACGACAAGGGCGTCGGCCTTGCCTTGGAGATGCTCATCTGGAGCGCGGACGTGGTGCTGTGCACCGATGGGCCGGCCGATCTCGCGCGAGAGGACCGCGACAAGCTGGATCGTCACGGCATTCGCGTCATCGAGACCAAGATCGATCACCTGCAAGGAGACGATCGGCTCGAATGCATCATGTTCGAGGACGGCAGCTGCCTCGAACGCGAGGCGCTCTTTTATATCTACGGGGTGCGCGAGCCGTCGCACCTTGCCGAAAAGCTCGGCTGCGAGCTGACCGACAAGGGCGTCATCGAGACGCGCAGCTACGAGCGCACCAACGTGCCCGGACTGTTCGCGGCCGGCGATGCGTCGCGGCGGGTGCAGTTCGCCATCGTGGCGGCGGCCGAGGGAGCCGCGGCCGCCTTCGCCATCAACAACGAGTTGTACAAGGAGGACTTCCGATAGCCCCGGCCGTTTCCAGGAGCGCCGAGCTCATCGACCTGAAGACGCTTCATGAGGGCTGGGGCCGGCTCGTCGCTCTGCGCATCCGCCTGCCCGGCGGTGAGGTCATCAGGCGGGAGGTCGAGGACCACGGCGCCGCCGTGTGCGTGCTGCCCTACGATCCGGCGCGGCGGGTCGCCCTCATGGTGCGGCAGTTCCGGGCGGCCGTCTTCCATGCCGGCGGCGAGGCGGAGATGCTCGAGGCCCCTGCCGGCATGCTCGACGAGGACGAGCCCGCCAACGGTGCTCGCCGCGAGGTCTTGCAAGAGGTCGGCCTCACGCTCGCGGTCCTGGAGCCCGTCGGCGCGGTCTGGACCATGCCGGGCATCTCGACCGAGCTCATGCATCTCTTTCTCGCCCCGTACGGGCCGGGCGACCGCATCGGTGCCGGCGGTGGGGTCGCGGGAGAACACGAGTCTATCACCGTCGCGGAGACGGCGCTCACGGAGCTCGCCGCCTTGGCGGATCGGGGGGCGCTGACGGATCTGAAGACCTTTACCTTGGTGCAGACGCTCAGGCTGCGCCGACCCGACCTGTTCGTGAGTCCAGGCTAGAGCCGTTCCACTTTCGCGGAATCGGCTCTACGTTTTCCTTTGTCGCATTTTCTTCACGTGAGCCGGGTCCACCTCACTCGAATTGCTCTAAGTCAACGGATGCATGACGTGGGTGCGGTATCCGGGCCGCTCGGTCAGCGACCTGTACCAGCGCGCCACATGCGGAAAGTCCGGCCGCTCGAGGGGCAGCGCGAACCAGCGATACACCGCGATGCCGACCGGAATATCGCCCATCGTGAAGCGCGCTCCGGCCACGAAGGCGCGGTCCGTGAGGTGGCGCTCGAAGATGCCGAGGACGTGCTCGCTCTGGCGCTGCGCGGCCGCGAGAGCGGCATGGTCGCGCTGCCCTTCCGGCGTGCGGACATAGCCGAAGAAG
>DASQLE010000588.1:0-2610 GCA_035630175.1 Beijerinckiaceae bacterium | reverse complement strand
CGGTCAGCTGGATGTCGCTCATCGGATGGCCGGGTTGCTCTCTCGCCTGAGGCGAAGATAAGTGCGCGAGGTCCGGATCGCAATCGGAGAGGGCGGGTGCGGGGAGCGGGCGAGCGGTGGACGGCGCCTTATGCCTGCCTGTCGCACGCGAGCCGGGGCCGTCTCTACCCCGAGGCTCCCTCGCCGACGCGGAGCGAGTTCCAGCGCGACCGCGACCGCATCATCCATTCGACTGCGTTCCGCCGGCTGAAGCACAAGACGCAGGTCTTCGTCTACCACGAGGGCGACCACTACCGCACCCGCCTGACCCATACGCTGGAGGTCAGCCAAATCGCCCGCGCCCTGGCCCGCTCGCTCGGGCTGGACGAGGATCTCGCCGAAGCCCTCGCCCTCTCGCACGATCTCGGCCATACGCCGTTCGGCCATACCGGCGAAGACGCCCTCGACGCCTGCATGGCGGCTCACGGCGGCTTCGACCACAATGCCCAGGCCCTGCGGGTCGTGACACGTCTCGAACGGCGCTACGCCGCCTATGACGGTCTCAACCTGACGTGGGAGACGCTGGAGGGCCTCGTGAAGCACAACGGCCCGCTCCTCGATGCCGGCGGCCAGCCGAGCGGACGCTACCGCGAGCGCGGCGTACCGGGGGCGATCCTCGAATACGACGCCGTCCAGGCCTTGCGGCTGGCGACGCATGCCGGCGGCGAGGCGCAGGCGGCGGCCATCGCCGACGACATCGCCTACAACGCCCATGACATCGACGACGGATTGCGGGCGGGATTGTTCGCTACCGAAGATCTGATGGCGGTTCCGTTCCTGCGCGAGCTTCTCGACGACGTCGACAGCCGCTGGCCGGGGCTCGAGCTGTCGCGGCGCATTCACGAGCTCGTGCGGCGTGTCATCACGCGCTTCGTCGAGGATGCGACCGCGGAGGGCGAGCGCCGCATCGCCGCGCTCGGGCCGCGACGCGTGGACGACATCAGGGCGGCCGGCGAAGCGATCATTGCCTTTTCACCTCCCTTCCAGGATGCCGATGCCGCCATCAAGGGGTTCCTGCATCCGCACATGTACCGGCATCCCCGGCTGCTGGCGGTGCGCGAGGAGGCCGAGCGCGTCGTCCGGGACCTGTTCGGGCGCTTCGTCGCCGAGCCGACGGCCATGCCGGACGAGTGGCAGGCGGGCCTGGGTGGTGGCGGCGACAAGGCGCGGCGCGCCCGACGCGTCGCCGATTACATCGCCGGCATGACGGACCGCTATGCGCTGCACGAGCACCGCCGCCTCTTCAGCGCCACACCGACATTGTTGTTCTAACGGCTGAAAGCCGAGCAGGGAGGATCATCATGGCTTCGCAAGGCAAGATCGCGATCGTCACCGGCGCCGGCAGCGGCGTCGGCAGAGCCGTCTCTCTGGCGCTCATGGGGGACGGCTACAGCGTCGTGCTCGCCGGGCGGCGCCAGCAACCGCTGGAGGACACCGCACGGCAAGGGCGGGAGCTCGGCGCCAAGAGCGTGGTGGTCCCGACCGATGTCGGCGATCCGGCTGCCGTGAAGGCTCTCTTCGCCCGCACGAAGGAGGCGTTCGGCCGGCTCGACCTTCTGTTCAACAATGCCGGCGCCGGCACGCCGCCGGTGCCGATCGAGGATCTCACCTACGAGCAGTGGAGAACGGTGGTCGACGCCAACCTGACGGGTGCATTCCTGTGCACGCAGGAGGCGGTCCGCGCCATGAAAAGCCAGAACCCGCAGGGCGGGCGCATCATCAACAACGGCTCCATCTCGGCCCATGCGCCGCGGCCGAACTCCGCCCCTTATACGGCCACCAAGCACGCCATCACGGGCATGACGAAATCGACCTCCCTCGACGGACGCGCCTTCGACATCGCCTGCGGCCAAATCGACATCGGCAACGCCGCCACCGAAATGACCGAGCGCATGACCTCCGGCGTCCTGCAAGCCAACGGCACCACGGCGGTCGAGCCGCGCATCGACCCGAAGCACGTGGCGAGCGCGGTCGTCTACATGGCGAGCCTACCGCTCGACGCCAATGTCCAGTTCCTGACCGTCATGGCGACCAAGATGCCTTTCATCGGACGCGGCTGATCCGTCAGGGATGAATGGGATTCCGGTCGCGCTTGATGATCTCCCGCCGGCATGACATGAGGCCGCAATCGGCGTCGCTCCGCGTCGCGCAGGGCGGCTCCGCCGCTAGGGTTTCATGAACATCTTCGCGCTTTTCGAGCGGCGCGTCTCCGACGCGCTCTCGCGGCTCATGGAAGCCGGCAGCCTTCCGCAGGGCCTCGACGTCGGGCGCGTCGTCGTCGAGCCGCCGCGCGACTCTTCGCATGGTGACCTCGCCACCAACGCGGCGATGGTCCTCGCCAAGGAAGCCCGTATCAATCCGCACGCCCTCGCCGAATTGATCGCCGGCGACCTGGGCGGCGATCCGCGGGTGGACAAGGTCGAGATCGCCGGACCGGGCTTCATCAACCTGACCCTGAAGGAAAGCGTCTTCCACGACGTTCTGCGCGCCATCCTCGCCGACGGGGACGGCTTCGGGCGATCGGGACAAGGCGCCGGCGCGCCCGTCAACGTGGAATATGTCTCGGCCAAT
>DASQLE010000587.1:0-6238 GCA_035630175.1 Beijerinckiaceae bacterium | reverse complement strand
GCGAAGCCGCCGACCACCTGGTCGCGCGCGGGGAAGACCGCCGCGACCTCAACGTGTTCGCGGCGCGGCGCGGCAACTGGGAGGTCATGCTGCGCGGCCTGTTCGTGAACCGGGCGGCCCGCAACGACCTCTGTCCCGCGGCGCCGCCCGGCTCAACGATGCACGTGCCCAGCGGCGAGATCCTGCCGCTGTGGCGCGCCGCCGAGCGCTACCGCGACGAGGGTCTTTCCGTCGTGCTGGTGGCGGGCGAGCGCTACGGCACGGGCTCGTCGCGCGACTGGGCGGCCAAAGGGCCTGCCTTGCTCGGTGTCCGCGCCGTCCTCGCCGTCAGCTTCGAGCGTATCCACCGATCGAACCTCGTCGGCATGGGCATCCTGCCGATCAAGCTTCCGGCGGACCGTCACCCGACAGAGCTGGGCCTCGCGCCCGGCGACCGCATCGAGATCGACGCACGAGCCGATGCGCTGACGCCGCGAGCACGCGTTCCGATCACGATCCATCGCGCCAATAGCGCCGTCGAGCGTTTCGACGCCACGGCCGCCGTCGAGACCACGTTGGAGATCGCCCTCCTCAACAGCGGCGGCGTGCTGCCGCTCATCCTCAATCGCACGCTCGCGTCGAGCTCGGCGGCGCCGGACGGCGCCGCTCTCGACGAGCGCTCGATCGCCGGCCATCAGCTCCGTGCGGAGCGCCCGGCCCGGTGACCCATCCGAACCAACCAGGGAGTCGTCATGAAACATGTCGGTAAAGTCGTCACGCGAGCTGCCCTCGCGGCCACAATGGCTGTCCTCGCCACCTCGGCCCATGCCCAGCTCGAGCTGAAGATCATGGCGCCTGCGGGTCCGGGCGGCGGCTGGGACGCCGCGGCCCGCTCGCTGCAGCAGGTGATGACCGCGACGGGCGCCGCCAAGAACGTGCAGGTGACCAACGTCACCGGCGCCGGCGGCACCGTCGGTCTGGCCCAGTTCGTCAACTCGGCGAAGGGCGACGGCAATCAGCTGATGGTCAACGGCATCACCATGGTCGGGGCGATCCTGACCAACAAGTCGCCCGTCAATCTCGACATGGTGACGCCGATCGCGCGCCTCACCGGCGATCCGCTCGTCATCGTCGTGCCGGCGGACTCGCCCCACAAGACGATCAAGGACCTCGCCGCTGCCGTGAAGGCGGATGTCGGCAAGGTGACTTGGTCGGGCGGTTCGGCCGGCGGCGCCGACCACATCCTGGCTGCGCAGTTTGCCAAGGCCGCCGGCGGCGACGTCGCCAAGCTCAACTACATCGCTTATTCGGGCGGCGGCGAGGCGATCGCGGCGATCGTCGGCGGCAAGGTCACGGCCGGCGTCTCGGGCTACGGCGAGTTCGAAGGGCAAATCAAGGCCGGCAAGATGCGCGCGCTCGCCGTGTCCTCCGCACAGCGGATCGCGGGCGTCGACGTCCCGACGCTGAAAGAGCAGGGCATGGATGTCGAGGTGGTCAACTGGCGCTCCGTCGTCGCCCCGCCTGGCATCACCGCGGAGCAGCGCAAGATTCTAGCCGACGCCGTCGAGAAGACCGTCAAGTCGAAGGAATGGGCCGAGCTCATCAAGGCGAAGGGCTGGGACGACTACTACCTGCCCGGCGATCAGTTCGCCGCCTTCCTCAAGGCCGAGCAGGCGCGCGTCGGCGACGTGCTCAGGACGATCGGGCTCGTCAAGTCCTGACGTCGTCGAGCGGGGCGCTCCATCCGGCGCCCCGCTCGCTGGACTTTCCCGAAAGCGCCCGCCATGCACCTCATCGTCGATACGACATCAGGGAAGAGCATGGCCTCAGCACGCGGCAACGGCAGGCCCGGCCGGCGCGAGATCACGGAAGACCTCGCGGCCCGCATCCTCGCTCACATCCAGGCGGAGAATCTCGGCTCCGGCGCGCATCTCGGGGCGCAGGATCTCGCCGCGCGCTTCAGCGTCTCGCGCACGCCCGTCAACCAGGCCCTCGGGCTGTTGCATGCCAAGGGCGTTCTGCTCCACGAGCCCAACCGCGGTTACTTCGTCGGCGCGGCAAACGACGTCGCGCCGGACGATCTCGGTCTCGCCGACATCGACAGCAGCGCGGAAGCCTATTTCAAGCTGGCCGACGACCACCTTCGCGGCCGTCTGCCGGAACAGGTCTCGGAAGCGAATCTGCGCGAGCGCTACGGCCTCACCCGCGCGCAGCTGACGGCGCTGCTCGGCCGCGCTGCCCAGGAAGGGTGGGTCGAGCGGCGGCGCGGCTATGGCTGGGCCTTCTCGCCAATGCTCAGCACGCCCGAGAGCCTGGAGCAGACCTACCGGCTTCGCCTTGCGCTTGAGCCCGCGGCCCTCCTCGAGCCGACCTATCAGCTGGACCGCGAGGCGGCCGCGAGGCTGCGGTCGGCCGAGGAGCGGCTGCTCGCGGGCGGCATCGAGACCGACACGGCGGACGCCCTGCACGAGCGCGGCGTGCGCTTCCACGAGACCATCGTCGGCGCGTCCGGCAATCCGTTCTTCCTGGAGACGGTGCGGCGGATCAACCGCGTCAGGCGCCTTCTGTCTTACCGCTCGATGCTCGACCGCAGCCGCTACCGCCAGCACTGCCGCGAGCATCTGAGGATCCTCGACCTGCTCGAACGCCAGCGGAACGAGGAAGCGTCCGAGGCGCTCCGGCGTCACCTCCAGGTGACCATGCGCAACCTACGCAAGATCCGGGCGATCCTCGATCCGAAGGGCAACGGCGCCGTTCCGGAGTGACACGCGGCCGCCGACAGGATCAGGCCGGGCGGCGGTGACGGACCGTGTCAGAAGCCGGGGAAGTAGAAGGAATAGGACAGGCTGGCGCCGACGGTATACTGGTCGCGCGAGCCGAGGACGCGAGCGACCGGGCTGCGGCCGGCGTCGCCGACGAGGCGATCGTAGCCCCCGTAAACGGTCGTCGACCATTGCTCCGACCATTTGTAGGAGAGCGAGGCGAGGCCGCCGACCGAGGTGACGCCGCCGTCCGGGCTGAAGGGCGAGACGCGGCCGTTCAGGGCCGCCTCGACCGGCGTGACGCCGAAATATTCGCTCGTGAAGTCGCTGTCGCCGAGGGCGAGACGCGGGCCGATGGAGAAGGTGAAGGCGCCGAAGCGCTCCACCCAGTCGAGCCCGAGATTGGCGACGATGCCTTCGTGGCCGTTGAAGCCCTGCCGAACTTCTGCCCGGGCGCGCAGGAACTCGACGGGCCAGGCCTCGAGGAAGGCGCCGGCCTCGATCGTCCAATCGACCTTGTGCAGGCCGATGAAATCCCGGTCGTCCTTGGGATTGCGGCTGCCGACGAAGCGGGCCGTCGGGCCGAAGCGGAGCCACGGGGTCTCGTAGAAGGTGATGCTGATGCCGTCGTCGGGCGCCTTGAAGCGCTCCGGCTCGCCGACCCGGCGCCAGTCGAGGGACGGATAGCCGAACACGATGGTGTCGTCGGAGCCGGGAAAGCGCGGCCCCGCCTGCACGTTGCCGGTGATCGTGACGATGTAGCCGGTCGGAGCCGCCGGAGCCGCGGGCGCCGCCATCCGCCGCGCCCCGAGATCGGCCGCGACGGACGCGGCCGGCAGAAGGGCCAGGAGAGCGGCGACGGCGAGAGTGGAACGGAGCGTCATCGTGCGGAATCCTCGAAGGCGAGCACTCACGCGAGCCGCACGGTGCCCGAACAGGTAAAGCTTATTCGCGTGTTTCTTCAAGCCACTGCGCGCTCTCCAGCGACTTTCCTCGGCGAGTGTTGCATCCCTGCCAAGCTGATCCGGGCCGCACCCTTGCGCCTCAAGGCCGGCTGTTCGATCAGGCGGCCTCGATGCTAGAAGCCGGCCCCGGCGTCGCCTTCGCGGCGACGGGACCGGTTCACGCGAGGGTCGCCCACGATCGCCATGAAGCGTCTCACGATTGTTCTCTGGCTCGCCGGCATTGTCCTGGTCGCGGCCCTGATCGCCCGCTCGGACGCGCGGGGCGTCGCCGAAGCCATCGCCGGCGCCGGTTGGGGCGTGGCGCTCGTCGTGGCCGCCCGCGTCGCCGCCGTCGCCGGGGCCGGGCTCGGCTGGTACGCCCTGTTTCCGGCCGGGCTCCGGCCGCGCCTGCCGGTCTGCGCGCTGATCCGCTTCATCCGCGAGGCCGTCAACACGCTGCTGCCCTTCGCGGCGGTCGGCGGCGAATTGCTCGGGGGGCGGCTCCTCACCTTCTTCGGTGTCGGCGGCGCTACGGCCGGCGCCAGCATCATCGTCGATCTCATGGTGCAAGCCGGCACGCAATTCGTCTTCGCCCTGATCGGCCTCGCCGTGCTCATCGCGCTCGGCGGCGATGGGGCGGTGGTGCGCGCCGTTGCGGTCGGGCTGGCCCTGGCGATCCCGGTTCTCGCCGGGTTCTACCTAGTGCAACGGCGCGGCGGTCACCGGCTGGCGCAGGCGGTCCTCACCCGCCTCGCCGGCGGCCGGCAATGGCGCGCCTTCGCGGCCGTCGATACCTTGTTCGAGCGCCTGCGCGCCTTTTATGCCGACCGCGCCGCGCTGGTCCGGGGCAGCCTCGTCCATCTGGCGATCTGGTTCGTCGGCGTTCTCGAGGTCTGGATCGCGCTCGCCTTCATGGGCTACCCGGTCACCTATGCCGAGGCGCTCGTCATCGAGAGCCTGGTGCAGGCGGTGCGCTCGGCCGCCTTCGCGGTTCCGGGCGCCCTCGGCGTGCAGGAAGGCGGCCTGATCGCGCTCTGCGCCCTCTTCGGCGTGCCGGCCGAGGCGGCGCTCGCCCTGTCCCTGATCAAGCGCGTGGCCGATCTCGTCGTCGGGCTGCCGGGGCTTCTCGCTTGGCAGGTTCTGGAAGGCCGCCGTTTCCTGCGCCGGGACGACCTCGTGGCGAAGGCGCCCGATCCGCTGCCGTGACGGTGCCGAGTCCCGACCGAGGCCCTATATGGGTCGGGCAGAGGGCCGGCAGGAGGCCGGCAGGAGATCGAGGATGGTGACACGACGCGAGCTTCTCGGGGGCATCGGCGCGGCCGCGGCCCTCGCCTGGCCGAGCGGGGCGGGCGCGCAGGCGGACGATGCCGCCGCGCGCATCCAGGCCTTCTACGACAGCCTGCAGGCGGCGCTGGCCGAGAGCGATCCGGCGCGGCGCATGGCGGCCGTCTCCGAGGCCATGACGCGCACCTTCGACATCGTGGCCATCACCCGCCTCTCCATCGGCCCGCAATGGTCCAAGATTCCGGAGGCCGGGCAGGCCTCCTTGCAAGATGCCTTCGGGCGCTATTTCGTCGCCACCTATGCAAGTCAGCTCGGCAAGGCCGCCGGCGGTCGCTTCGAGGTGCTGCCTAAGACCGAGCAGAAGACGGGCGGCCGCCTGGTGCGCACGCGCGTCGTCGACGCCGAAGGCAAGGCCACGCCCGTCGACTATCTGGTGAACGCCGAGGGGCGAGTGGTCGACATCTATCTCGGCGGCACGGTCAGCATGCTGGCGGCGCGCCGCTCGGAGTTCGACGGCGTGCTGAAGAAGGGCGGACCGGAGGCCCTCGAGGCGCATTTGCGCAAGCGGACCGAGGCGGTGGGCGGCACCTGACCGGTCTGTCGTGCCGTCCTGGCTCGCCCTCGCCTGCCTCGTCGTCGCGGCGGCTGGGTGCCTTTATCTCGGCGCGGCGGCGATCCTCGTCGGCCGCTTCGCGCGGCGGACGCCCGGAGCCTCCGCCGAGCATCCGTCCGTCACGATCCTGAAGCCCTTGCACGGGGATGAGCCGGGGCTGGCCGAGAATCTGCTCTCGTTCTGCCGACAGGATTATGCCGGGCCCGTCCAGATCGTCTTCGGCGTGCAGGACCCTCGGGATGCTGCTGCGGCGGTCGCCGCGCAGCTGGTCGAGACCTTGCCGCATGGAACCGCCGCGCTTGTCATCGACGGCCGCCGGCACGGATCCAACGACAAGGTATCGAACCTCGTCAACATGGAGGGCCGCATCGACCACGACGTGGTCGTGCTGGCCGACAGCGACATGCGCGTCGGGCCGGATTACCTCGCCGGCATCGTCGCCGCGCTGCAGGGCCGGGGCGCCGGCGGCGTGACGTGCCTCTACCACGGCATCGCCACGGGCGGCGCGTGGTCGCGACTTTCGGCCCTCGCCATCGACACGCATTTTTTGCCGAGCGTCGTCGTCGGCGTCAGCCTCGGCCTCGCCCGGCCGTGCTTCGGCTCGACAATCGCCCTCCGGCGGAGGACGCTTGCCGCGATCGGCGGTTTTAAGGCCT
>DASQLE010000586.1:0-2026 GCA_035630175.1 Beijerinckiaceae bacterium | reverse complement strand
GCTCGCTCAATGTTGCCGTCGCGGGAGCCATGATCCTTGGCGAGGCGCTGAGACAAACAAACGCTTTCCCCCTTCCCCCTTGTGGGGAGGGGTTGGGGGTGGTTCCGCTTGGTGAGCGGGCGCCAGACGAAGCGCTGTAATCCGGGTAGGATCAGCGATGAACCGCCTCGCGCTGACTTTGCGACCCCCACCCAAACCCCTCCCCGCAAGGAGGAGGGGAAGAGAGCTCCTCCCGTGACCGCCTCTCCCGCTGAAGTCGCCCGCCTGCAAACCGACGCGCCCGTCTGGTTCGCGGCTTTGCGCGACCGCATCTGCGCCGCCTTCGAGACCATTGAGGACGACGCCGACGAGCCGCTCCCGCCGGAGGCGACCGCTCCCGGCCGCTTCGAACGCAAGCCCTGGCAGCGGAGCGACCATTCCGGCGCGCCGGGCGGCGGCGGCGTCATGAGCGTGATGACCGGCCGCGTCTTCGAGAAGGTCGGTGTGCACGTCTCGACCGTGCACGGGGAGTTCGCGCCCGAGTTCCGCGGCCAGATTCCGGGTTCGGACGAGGACCCGCGCTTCTGGGCATCCGGGATCTCGCTCATCGCCCATCCCTGGAACCCGAACGTGCCGACGGTGCACATGAACACCCGCTTCGTCGTGACGACGAAGCCCTGGTTCGGCGGCGGCGCCGATCTCACGCCCGTCCTCGACCGCCGCCGCCGCCAGGACGATCCCGACGCGCAATCCTTCCACGCCGCCATGCGCGCGGCCTGCGGGCGGCACGCCGCCGTCGCGCCCTACGAAAAATACAAGGCATGGTGCGACGAGTATTTCTTCCTGAAGCATCGGAGCGAGCCGCGCGGCATCGGCGGCATCTTCTACGACTACCATTGGTCCGGCGATGCGGACGCGGATTTCGCGTTCACGCGCGACGTCGGCGAGGCGTTGCTCCAGGTCTATCCCGAAATCGTGCGCAGCAACCTCTCCCGTCCTTGGACGGAGAAGGACCGCCACGAGCAGCAGGTGCGCCGTGGCCGCTATGTCGAGTTCAACCTGCTCTACGACCGGGGTACGATCTTCGGCCTGAAGACCGGCGGCAATGTCGAATCGATCCTGTCCTCGATGCCGCCGACCGTGCGTTGGCCATGAAGCCGGATCGGTCGTTGCCGCTGCGTGGGAACTCGGCGGGGCTCCAGCCTGTTGAGGTAAGGAACCACCAGCGGACTCACGGCACGGGAGCGACGCGATGAGCATCTTTGGGAACATCATGTCGAAAATCTTCGGCCGCGGCAGCGCCGAAGCCGCGCCGGCCGCGCCGGGCACCGCGGGCGGGGGAGCGCCGAGCCCATCCGCCCGCGCCGACGCCGCGGCGTCCCCATCAGGCGGATCTTCGTCGGGCCAAGGCGTCGATGTCGAGGCGGTGCTGAAGGGCATGGCCGCGCAATCGAAGCAGAAGCTCGATTACCGGCACTCGATCGTCGATCTGATGAAGCTGCTCGATCTCGACAGCAGCCTGGGAGCGCGCAAGGAACTCGCCAAGGAGCTTCATTACACCGGCGACACGAACGATTCCGCCGCCATGAACGTGTGGCTGCACAAGCAGGTCATGCGCAAGCTCGCCGAGAACGGCGGCAAGGTGCCGGACGACCTGAAGAACTAGGCGGCCTCCTCGGGCCATTGGGCGCCATCGCGTCCTGAGGTCCTCGGCTCTCCGCCTCCGGCTCCGGCCAGGGATGACGTTGGCAGGAACGTGGTTGCGGGACTCTCGCAGCCACTTTCCTCGTGCCGTCACGTTTGGCAATCTCCAGAGCGCCAGCGACGGCCGGCCATGAACCCGGACCGTGACTCGCTGGCGAGCGCTCGAGAGGCCGCCGTGACCGCCACCGTCTACGACACGAACCTCGACAAGAACCCGGCCAATTTCCAGCCGCTGACGCCCCTGACCTTCCTGGAGCGGGCGGCCGGCGTGCATCCTGACCGGACGGCCATCATCCACGGCGGGCTGCGGCGCAACTACAGCGATTTCTATTCCCGTTCCCGG
>DASQLE010000585.1:0-2869 GCA_035630175.1 Beijerinckiaceae bacterium | reverse complement strand
CGGACGACCTTGCTGACGGCCGCTTCGGCTTCGACGCGCGCTGGCCGGGCGTCATGCGGAATTGGCTTGGCGCTGGATGGCATGTGATCGAGGAGGGGCTGCCGGGGCGTACGACGGTGCACGCCGACCCGATCGAGGGCGCCTACAAGAACGGCCTCGCCGTCCTGCCCGCGATCCTCGAAACCCACCGCCCGATCGACCTTCGTCGTGCTGATGCTCGGGACCAACGACCTCAAGCAGCGCTTCAGCCTGCCGGCGGGCGACGTCGACCGCTCGATGGCCCTCCTCGTCCAGACCGTCATGCAGAGCTGCTCCGGCCCGGACGACCGCCGCCCGCGGATCCTTGTGGTCTCGCCCATGCCGGTGGAGGAAGTCGGCTACCTCGCCGAGATGTTCACCGGCGGCGCCCCGAAGTCCCGCGGCGTCGCCGAAGCCAATGCCGGAGTCGCGGCGCTGCATGGGACTAGCTTTTTCGACGCCGGCACGGTCATCGCGGCAAGCCCTGTCGACGGCATCCACTTCGACGCCGCCTCCCACGCGGCCCTCGGAGCGGCGATCGCGGAGAAGATCAAGGGAATGGACCTCTGACCATGACAGGTGCGCCGCTCGGGGTCGGGATCGTCGGTGCCGGCAACATCTCGATGACCTACATGCGCAACGCCGCGCTCTTCCCCGGGGTGCGCCTCGTCGCCTGCGCCGACGTCTCGGCCGAGTCGGCGCGGGCGCGGGCGGAGGAGTACGGCATCCGCGCCGTGTCCGCGGATGCGCTCCTCGCCGACCCCGAGGTCGATCTCGTCCTGAACCTGACCATTCCCGCCGCCCACGTCGAGGTCAGCCTCGCGGCGCTGAGCGCGGGTAAGCACGTCTTCACCGAGAAGCCGCTCGCCACCACCGTCGCCGACGGCCACCGGCTCGTTGCCGAAGCCAGCGCCCGGGGCCTGCTCCTTGGCTCGGCACCCGACACCTTCCTCGGCGCCGCCGGGCGCCGGGCACGCCGGTTGGTCGACGAGGGCGCGATCGGACGTCCTGTCGCCGGCACGGCATTCATGCTCGGCCGCGGGATGGAGCATTGGCATCCCAACCCGCAGTTCTACTACCAGCCGGGCGGCGGGCCGCTGTTCGACATGGGGCCCTATTATCTCACGATGCTCGTCAACCTCCTCGGCCCCGTTGCCTCGGTGCAGGCCGTCGCGACGAAGGGGCAGAAGGAGCGCGTCGTCACCGCCGAGGGACCGTTCAGCGGCAAGGCCTTTCCGGTCGGCACGCCGACGACGATCCTGTCGCTGCTTTCCTTCGCAGGCGGCGCGGTGGTGAGCTTCGGCACGTCATGGGACGTGTTCCGCCATTCGAACCACCCAATCGAGTTGCACGGCACAGCGGGCTCGCTCCGTCTGCCTGATCCCGATACCTTCGGCGGCACCGTCTCGTTGTCCACCGGCGGTGCAGACTGGAGCGACCATGCCAGCGAGCCCGCGCTCTACGGCGCGCTCAACTGGCCGTTCGATACGCCCGACCGCGCCAACTACCGGATGCTCGGCGTCGCCGACCTCGCCCGGGCCCTCGCCGAGGGCCGGCCGCCGCGTGCCTCCGGCACCCTCGCGCTTCATGTGCTCGAGGTGATGGAGGCGATCATGCACGCGGCCGAGGAGCGGGCCGCGGTCGCCGTTCCCGCCAGCGCCGAGCGGCCGGCGCTTCTCGGCGAGGATGACGCCGCAACGATGACGACGATGGAGGATGCACGATGACCCCGCTCAAGATCGGCTGCCAGACCTTCACCTGGGAGATGCTGGGTCCGCGCTTCACCGGCCGCCCCGACGACCTGCTCGATGCGATCGCGGCCGGCGGCTACACCGGCATCGAGATCACCGACACGATGATCGGCGACTACGCCGGGCGCCCCGACGCCTTCGCCGCCGCCCTCGAGGCGCGCGGGTTGACGCTCGCCGCCTTCGCCATGGGCTCCGACACCGGCTTCACCCTGCCGGGCGCCGCGGCCGACGCCGATCTGGAGGCGGTGAAGCGCTGGAGCGCCTTCGCCGCCCGCTTCCCCGGCGCCGTCATCTCGATGGGGTCGGCGACCATCGTCGACGACGGCCCGCGGACCGACAAGTTCGACGTGGCCGCCGGCATCTACAACCGGGCCGGCGAGATCGGGCGGCAAGCGGGCGTTGGGGTCGCGGTCCATCCGAGCTCGCACCACAACACCCTACTCTTCGACCGCCCGGACTACGACGCGATCTTCGCGCGCCTCGACCCCGACGCCGTCGGCTGGGTGCCCGACACCGGCCACATCCTGCGCGGCCACCCGGACATCCTCGACACGCTTCGCACCTACCGCGACCGCATCCGCTACCTCCACCTGAAGGACGTCGATGCCGCCGGCACCTGGGCGATGCTCGGCGCGGGGGCGTGCGAGGTGCCCGCGGTGATCGACATCGTCGCCGCCGCTCCCCGCTTCAACGGCTGGCTGGTGGTCGAGGAGGAGTCGGAGGAAGCCGCCGCCGATCCGGCAGCAGCCGTCGGGCGGAACTACGCGACGATGCAGCGCCTCGGCTTCGCCCCGGCCTCGCTATGAGCCCTCCGGCTTTGGATCGGGCGCACGCCAGCTTCAGTTTTGGCACGAGGGGTGTTCGGCAAGCCTTCCGCTGCCAGCTGAATGTTGCGCGTCGGTCTGAGCTGCCTCGTCTCTGGTCGGATCGTCGAGCTGGCGAAGACGCGGTCGCGAAGGGGAGACCAGGGGATGACAATTTCGGAAACGGCGCGCGAAAAGGCGCCGCTCGCGGAATGCGCCGCCCGACGCGGCCGCCGTCCGGCTCTGGATGCTCAAGCGAGTCGGTGGCCAGCGATTGACCCCGTTGATATTTGCGGC
>DASQLE010000584.1:0-8126 GCA_035630175.1 Beijerinckiaceae bacterium | reverse complement strand
CCGCCCTGCGTGATCGTGTCAGGCTCGCTCACAAGCGTCTCGAGCGTCGCCGCCACATAGGCGTCGCCCGCCATCTGGCTTCCTGTCAGCGCTCGCGCATAGCGGCGGAGATACGGTAGATGTTGCACAACGAGCTGTGCTGTCGACATTCGATACCCCTTGTGGTTTTCGTCTGACCCTGGTCTTCGTCGTATCTTAAGAGCAGCGTAGCAAACTCGATAGGGGGAAAAAAGTTCCCTGTGGTTGGGAACCAATCGCGACAGTCGACGTTGTAGGGCAAACTGTGCCAAGAACAGCCGAGCTTGGGCATCCGCTACGGCTGACAAGGGGAACCATATGATTCAAAAGGGAAAGCGCTCGCTCGCAGCGGCTCCTGACGCGTCTTTGTCGACAGCAAAACCTGCCCATGAGCCCGGATTGGACCGGGCCATCCAATCGCGCATCGGCGACAATCTTCGCGCCATGTACGATGAGCTCCTGCAACAGCCTGTTCCCGACCGCTTCAGGGACCTTCTCGGCGAGCTGGAAAAGACGAGGAGCGCGGAGCAGAAGCGATGACGCCGGATGCGGATCTGCGCGACGCTCTTCTCGCCGCCGTTCCAAGCCTTCGTGCCTTCGCCATTTCCTTGTCGGGTCAGGTCGACCGGGCGGACGACCTCGTTCAGGATACCCTGTTGCGCGCGCTCTCGCATATCGACCGCTTCGAGCGCGGCACGAACCTGAACGCCTGGCTGTTCACGATCCTGCGCAACCTCTTCCACTCCGAATACCGCAAGCGTCGGCGCGAGGTGGAAGATCCCGACGGCTCTTATGCGGGGCGGCTCAAGGTCCAGCCCGAGCAAGGCTCGCGCCTTGATTTCGAGGACTTCCGTTCGGCCCTGGCGAAACTGCCGGCCGATCAGCGCGAGGCGCTCCTGCTCGTCGGCGCCTCCGGATTTTCCTATGAAGAGGCTGCCAACATCTGCGGCTGCGCGGTCGGCACCATCAAGAGCCGGGTCAATCGCGCCCGCTCCCGACTCGCAGGGCTTCTTGCCGTGGACGACGTCGAGGATCTCGGACCGGACCGCATGACCCGCGCCGCCCTCCAGGCGATCACCTAGTCAGGCGATCAGCTAGCCTTCGGCTTTATGACGAAAACCGCCCGGCGGCACGCCGGGCGGTTTTCGTTAACGCTTAGAGCGTCGGGCTTCTGCCACGCAGGAGGCCGACGACGGCCGAGATGGCGAACAGAACGATGGCCACGAAGAAGATCAGCTTCGCGATCTCGACGGCTGTTCCGGCGATGCCGCCGAACCCGAACACGGCCGCCACGAGAGCGACCAGAAGGAAGGTGATAGCCCAGCCCAGCATGGATGTTACCTCACTGAAACGTGGTCGGCGTCGCCGACCTCGCCAAGACAACGCAACCTTGAGCGTGCGGTTCCAGGGTTCCGGCCCGCCTCTGTGAATATGGTCTTAAGAGAGCCGGTCGCGAACGGCCTCGACGCCCATTCGTCCTCGGGGAACTCCCTCGTCGGTGGCACGTTGTCGAAAATCCTGGAGGCTGTCCCATGACCCGCACCGTCGCTCTCCGCGCAAGCGCCCTCTTCATCGTCCTCACGGTCGTGTTCGGCGCCATCGGTCTCGGCTCTCATGCCGTGGCCGCCGAGGCTTTCGTGTTGATCAGCGCCTCGGTCTGCGCGCTCATGCTGGCCTTCGCGGTAGCGAGCCCGGCCCCTGCGGCGGTGCCGGTGCGGGTTCGCAGGCACCGTCCGTGAGCGGACGCACAGGCCGCCAACGGAACGCATGAAAGAGCCTCTCGATCGAGAGGCTTTTTCACATGAACTTCCTGAACGCGTTCAGCTCTCCGTCGGATGGCCGCCGTTCGGGTGCAGGAAGTTTCCGGTGATATAGGACGAATCCTCGCAAGCTAAGAACAGGAAGCAAGGCGCTACTTCGTTCGGCTGTCCCGGTCGTTTCATCGGGGTGTCGGCGCCGAAGCTCTTGACCTTCTCTTCGTCGAAGGTGGACGGGATCAGGGGCGTCCAGATCGGCCCCGGCGCGACGCCGTTGACGCGAATGCCTTTGTCCGCAAGCGATTGCGCCAGCGAGCGGGTGAACGACGTGATGGCGCCTTTCGTGGCGCTGTAATCTAAGAGGCCGCCGCTGCCCCGGTAGGCCGTGACCGAGCCGGTGTTGATGATGGCGGCGCCCTCCCCTAGATGCGGAAGCACCGCCTGAGTCATGAAGAAATAGCCGAAGATGTTAGTGCGGAACGTCTTCTCAAGCTGCTCCGGCGCGATCTCCTTCACGTCCGGCTTCGGGTGCTGCTCGGCAGCATTGTTGACGAGCACATCCACATGCCCGAGTTGATCGATGATGCGTTTGACGGCTGTCTTGCAGAAGGACGGGTCGCCGACGTCGCCTGCGATGGCGAGGCATGACTGGCCCTCTTTCTCCACCAGCCGCACCGTCTCGCGCGCGTCCTCGCCTTCGTCGAGGTAGAGGATAGCGACGTCGGCGCCCTCCCGCGCGAACAGAACCGACACGGCACGACCGATGCCGCTGTCGCCGCCGGTGACGACCGCGACCTTTCCTTCAAGACGGCCGCTGCCGCGGAAGCGCGGCTCGAATCGCGGCCGCGGGTTCATCTCCGTCTCGCGGCCCGGCTGACGGTCCTGTGTCTGCGGGGGCAAGGTTTGCTGCTTTTCGGCCATGCAATTCTCCCATGCTCTTGTCCGCGATCGAGGCAACGGACGCAGGCGTTGCTCATGGAGATAAACGGCGCGACAACACGCGCGTCCTGCTCCGCCAACGCCGCCTTGCCGCCGGGGTTCCTCGGCGATCGGAACGGCTACGCGGCGGCGCTGCGCACGCGCTCGGTCCAGGCGGCGAGAGACGCGAGCAGCTTGCCGATGAATTCTTTCGTCGCCTCGTCGGTGAGATCGCCGGACGCGTCGAACTTGGTGGCTGCCTGGCCGATGAACACCTCGGGCTTGTTGAGCACGAAGCCGTTCAGGCCGTAGAGGACCTGCCGCAGATGATACTGCGCGCGCGCCGTGCCGAGCGGTCCGCCGCTTGCACCCATGATGGCGAGCGGCTTCTCGTTGAAGGGCTGGTTCGGCGGCCGCGAGGCCCAGTCGATGGCGTTCTTGAGCACGCCGGGAATGGAGAAGTTGTATTCGGGCGTGACGAACAGGAGCGCGTCCGCGGCGGCGATCTCGTCGCGGAAGCGCGTCACGGGCGGCGGCAGACCGGCGCTCCGCACGTCCTCGTTGTAGAGGGGTATGTCGCCGATCTCGGCGATCGAGATCGTCATGCCCTGCGGCGCAAGACCCTGGGCGGCGCGCAGGGCCGCGCTGTTGAAGGAGCCCTTGCGCAGGCTGCCCGAGATGCCGAGAACGTTCATCAATCCCCCTTACTGGACGCGCTCAACGGGCCAGCGCTACGCCCCTCACCGGTCGGCGGCGTTTCTTGCATGAGATGACCGGGGCCAGCAATGCTGCCGTCGCCGCCGTAGCGCCGCGAAATTCCCTGGCGCCGCGAAATTCCCTGGCGCCGCGCGCGGCCTTGCGCTACCGTCGCGGCGGCCTCAATAGGCCCGAAACCCGATAGGGAGAACCCGATGGCCTGGACCACCCCGCGCGTTGTCGAAATCTGCGTTGGAATGGAAGTAACGAGCTACGAATCCGCCGAGTAGGCGCTCGGCCTTCTCGCGCGTGAAGCCGAGACGCTCTGCCCTCGGGTCTGTTCCGGGGGCGGATAGCACCTTTCCAAACAATATGGCGGTCAACGACCCGGAAGCGGTTACGCCCAGGCGTCGTGGCCGCTCCGATCCAGCAAGATCGTGATGCGATGCCGCTGCGGATCCTCGTTCTCGGTTCCGCGGCGGGTGGCGGCTTTCCACAATGGAACTGCCGATGTCCGGTTTGCGATCTGGCCTGGGCCGGTGACCGCCGTGTCTCGCCGCGAACGCAATCAAGCCTTGCGGTGAGCGCCGACGGCGAGCGCTGGCTTCTCCTCAACGCTTCTCCCGATCTGCGCCAACAAATCCTGGCGGCCCCCCTCCTGCAACCACGCGAGCCGGGCCGGCACAGCCCGATCGGCGCCGTTGTCCTGACGAACGGCGACGTCGACCACGTGGCGGGGCTGTTGACGCTGCGCGAGCGTCAGCCGCTCGCGATCTACGCCACGCCGGCGGTGCAGGCGGTGATCGGGGACAATCCGATCTTCCGGGTGCTCGATCCGGGCTGCGTGCGTCCGATCGCCGTCGCGCTCGACGAGCCGTTCGAAACGCCCATGGGCCTCGAGGTCACCGCCTTCGCGGTGCCCGGCAAGGTGCCGCTCCATCAGGAAGGCGATACGGTCCGCATCGGCGGCGAGACGGATGCCACGATCGGCCTGCGGATCGCCGGCGCCGGCGCGCATCTCTTTTACATTCCGGGCTGCGCCGCGGTCACCCCTGCCCTCCTGCACCGAATCCAGGCGGCTCCCCTCCTCCTGTTCGACGGCACGACCTATACTGACGACGAGATGGTGCGGCTCGGGCTGTCCGGGAAGACGGCGCATCGCATGGGGCACGTGGCCATGAGCGGGCCGGACGGATCGATCGACAGACTGGCCGCGGCCGAAATCCGGCGCAAGGTCTACATCCATATCAACAACACCAACCCGGTCCTGATCGAGGGCTCGGCCGAACGCCGCGCGGTCGAGACGGCGGGCTGGGAGGTGGCGTTCGACGGCATGGAGATCGTCCTGTGAACCACACGATGACGGCGGACAAGCTGGAGGCCGCCCTCCGGCAGATCGGCGCTGCCCGCTACCATAACCTGCATCCCTTCCACCGCCGCCTCCATGGCGGGCAATGCTCGCGCGGCGAGGTCCAGGCTTGGGCCCTCAACCGCTATTTTTACCAGGCCATGATCCCGATCAAGGACGCCACCGTCCTGACCCGGATGGACGACCCGGCGCTGCGCCGGGAATGGCGGCAGCGCATCCTCGACCACGACGGCCGGAGCGCGAACGACGGCGGCATCGCGCGCTGGCTCGCCCTGACGCAAGGGCTCGGCCTCGATCCGGCCTATGTCGTCTCGACGCAGGGCGTCCTGCCGGCCACCCGCTTCGCGGTCGAAGCCTATGTCAATTTCTGCCGCTCCCGGTCGCTGCTCGAGGCCGTCGCCTCCTCGCTGACGGAACTGTTCTCGCCGCAGATCATCGGCGAGCGGGTGGCGGGCATGCTGCGCCACTACGATTTCGTGAGCGCGGAGACCCTGGCCTATTTCACGGCCCGCCCGCCCCAGGCCGAGCGCGACTCGGATTTCGCCCTCGATTACGTCAAGCGGCACGCGACGACCGCGGAGCAGCAGGACCAGGTCATGCGGGCGCTCGAGTTCAAATGCGACGTGCTGTGGGCGCAGCTCGACGCGCTCTGGCATGCCTACGTCGAAGGGCACGTGCCGCCGGGCGCCTGGCACCCGGAACGGGCCTCGTAGCAAGGCCCCGGCGGCGACCGACGCGCGCCGCGCCGGACAAGAAGGGATCGAGCGTTCCATCACATCACGCGTATCGTGAGATGATGAAGCTTGACGATGCAACGCGGCGGACCGAACCTACGCCCCGTCAATCGCTCAGAATGGAGCGAGAGGACATCGGGGAGGTTTCGATGCGCACACGCTTGCTGGCATCCGTCGCCATGGCCTGCATGACTACCGCGGCTTTCGCTCAACCCAGTCCCTCGGGCAATCTCGAGCGCCTGGCCAACTTCAAGACGACTGGCACGTCGATGGATATCCCGACGACGCCGCAGACCGGGCCGAAAGCCGAGGCGATCAAGAAGACCCTGTCCCGGATCAAGCTGCCGCCGGGCTTCAAGATCAGCCTCTACGCCATCGTGCCCGACGCCCGGCACATGGCCGTCGGGCCGCAGGGGGTGGTGACCTTCGTCGGCACCCGCAAGAACAAGGTCTACGCCGTTACCGATCGCGACAAGGACCGCACTGCCGACGAGGTCAAGGTGTTCGCGCCCTCGGTCGACTTCGCCGTCCCGAATGGCGTCTGCTTCTCGCGCGACGGCTTCCTGTTCATCGCCGAGCAGAACCGCGTGCTCATGTTCCCGGCGGCCGAATTCTTCTACGAGGGGCCCGATGTCGTGGCGCTCCAGATCGTCAAGGGCGGCGAGCTGATCCCGAAGGACGAGGAAAGCTACAACCACACGGCGCGCACCTGCCGGATCGGCCCCGACGACAAGCTCTACGTGACGCTCGGGCAGCCGTTCAACGTGTTCGCGCCCGCCAAGATGGACGTCTACAAGAAGGAAGGCATCGGCGGCATCGTCCGCATGGACCGCGAGGGCAAGGGCCGTGAGGTGTTCGCCTGGGGCGTGCGCAACTCGGTGGGTATGGACTTCAGCCCCAAGGACAAGAGCCTCTGGTTCACGGACAACCAGGTCGACGGCATGGGCGACGACATGCCCCCGGGCGAGATCAACCGCGCCGACAAGCCGGGCCTCAATTTCGGCTTCCCGTATTTCGGCGGCGGCAAGGTCCGCACCAGCGAATACAAGGACAAGGACCCTCCGGCCGACGCCGTTCAGCCGCAGGTCGAGATGGACGCCCATGCCGCCGATCTCGGCATGGCGTTCTACACCGGGACGCAGTTTCCCGAGAAGTATCGGGGCGGCATCTTCTCGGCGCAGCACGGCTCGTGGAACCGCACCAAGCCGGTCGGCGCACGGGTGATGTTCACGAGCGTCAAGGAGGATGGGACGGCCGACAAGACCGAGGTCTTCGCCGAAGGCTGGCTGACCGCCAACGGCGAGTATCTCGGGCGGCCGGTCGACGTCGCCGTGCTCAATGACGGCTCGCTGCTCGTGTCCGACGATTTCGCGGGCGCCGTCTACCGCATCGCGTATGAGGGCCCGTGAACGCCTGCATCCATCAAGGCTGCCCCGGCCGTCAGCCGGGGCAGCCTTTAGGATCGTCCGAATGGATCGCCTGACGCTCGCGCTCGCTCTTCTGTCGCTTCTACCGCTTGGCGGACCGGCGCTCGCCGGCGATGCGAAAGCCGGGCGGCAGAAGGCGCTGCAGTGCCAGGCCTGTCACGGTCTCGACGGGCTTGCCAAGATACCCGACGCGCCGCACCTTGCCGGGCAGGTGGAAGCGTATCTCGTGAAGTCGCTGACCGACTACAAGACCGGCGCGCGCAAGCACGAGATGATGACGGTCGTGATGCAGACCATCGGCCCGGCCGATATCGAAGATCTCGCCGCCTATTACGCGGCGATCGAGGTCGAGGTGAAGTCGCCGTGACGCGGCACGATGGGGAGAGACGCGTTCGGCTGTGACGTCCCGCTAGCAAAGGCGGGCATTCGGCGAAGAAGAGGGAGGAGCTTAATGCATCGATATCAGTCCCGGTCATGGACAGCGCTTGTAAGCGCGGTTGTCCTCATCTGCGGCCCGGCGGCGGTTGCGCAGCAGCCCGCACCGTCCGGCGCACCGGCGGCGCCCCCCGCGCCGCCCTCTTGGGCGCAAGGACGCTCGTCCGCACAGGACAAGTCGCCCCTCGCCCCGCACAACGCGCCGCTCACGGCCAAGAATGCCGAGGAAATCCCGGTCGACAAGATCAAGGTGCCGGACGGCTTCGAGGTGAGCCTGTGGGCCAGCGGCATGCCGAACGCGCGCTCCATGACCCTCGGCGACAAGGGCACCGTCTTCGTCGGCTCGCGCCTTGTCGGCCGCGTCTACGCGGTGGTGGAGCGGGACGGCAAGCGCGAGGTCAAGGCCATCGCGCAAGGCTTGCACCGCCCCAACGGCGTCGCCTTCAAGGATGGGGCGCTCTACGTCGCCGAGCTCAGCCGCATCCTGCGCTACGACGATATCGAGAATCGTCTCGACAGCCCGCCGGAGCCGAAGGTGGTCTATGCCAACCTCCCCAAGGACGAGCCGCACGGCTGGAAGTTCATCGCCTTCGGGCCCGACGGCATGCTCTACGTGCCCGTCGGCGCGCCCTGCAACGTCTGCGAACCGCCTGACACGCATGCGCAGATTCGCCGCATCAAGCCGGACGGCGGCGGCGCTGAGGTGGTGGCGCGGGGCGTGCGCAACAGCGTCGGCTTCGACTGGCATCCGCAGACGCGGGAGCTCTGGTTC
>DASQLE010000583.1:0-2129 GCA_035630175.1 Beijerinckiaceae bacterium | reverse complement strand
GAAGCCCTCGCGCGCGAAAGCGAGCGCCGCGGCGAGACCTGCCGCCCCGGCGCCGACGACGGCGATGTCGAAATCCCGTCTCACCGTTTCCGATGTCCCGATTGCGGTTGCACGAGCGGCATGGCCGCGAAGGCTAGCGGCCCGACGAGGCCGACGCTAGCGCTCGGCGGGCGATCCGGCGCGAGCCGGCAAGCGATCGACATCGGGCTTGTCTAAGGGAGCGGAGCAGGCCATGTCGATACCGGGGCGGGCCGCAGCCCGGATCGCCGGTCGAGCGGCCGCCCGGTTGTTCGTTGAAGGGGTAAGCGCGATGGTCAAGGCGGTACGTATCCACCGGTATGGCGGGCCCGAGGTCATGACCTACGAGGACGTCGAGGTCGGCGATCCGGGGCCGGGCGAGGTGCGCATCCGCAACAAGGCAATCGGCGTCAATTACATCGACACCTATTTCCGCACCGGCATGTACCCGTCGACCCTTCCTGTCGTGCTCGGCAACGAAGCGGCCGGCGAGGTCGTCGCCGTCGGCGAGGGCGTGCGCGATCTCAAGCGCGGCGATCGCGTCGCCTACGTCATCACCTTCGGCGGCTATTCCGAAGAGCGGATCGCCCCGGCCAAGTCGGTCGTCAAGCTGCCCGACGGCGTCTCCGACGAGACCGCCGCCGCCATGATGCTGAAGGGCATGACGGCGCAATACCTCCTGCATCGCACCTACAAGGTCAAACGCGGCGACACGATCCTGTTCCACGCCGCGGCGGGCGGCGTCGGCTCCATTGCCTGCCAATGGGCGAAGCACCTCGGCGCCACCGTGATCGGCACCGCGGGCTCGCCCGACAAGGCGAAGCTCGCGCGGGAGAACGGCTGCGACCACGTCATCCTCTACCGCGACGAGGATTTCGCCGCGCGCGTCAAGGAGATCACCAAAGGGGCGCTGTGCGAGGTGGTCTACGACGGCGTCGGCAAGGCGACGTTCCCGGCCTCGCTCGATTGCCTGAAGCCGTTCGGCACGTTCGCCAGCTTCGGCTCCGCCTCGGGTCCGATCGACGCCTTCAATATCGGCATCCTCGCCCAGAAGGGCTCGCTCTACGCGGCCCGGCCGACCTTGAACACGCACACCGCCACGCGCGAGGGGCTCGAGGAGATCGCCGCCTCGCTGTTCGCAGTGGTGAAGAGCGGCGCGGTCACAATCCCGGTGCATCACCGCGCCAAGCTGAGCGAAGCGGCCGACGCGCACCGCGCCCTCGAAGGACGGCAAACCACCGGCGCGACCGTGCTGCTGCCGTAAGGATCGGCGGCGATGCCGATCAAGCCGAGTCCGGCCGACGTCCTCATCGTCGTCGACGTGCAATACGACTTCCTGCCGGGCGGCGCCCTCGCGGTGCCGGATGGCTTCGCCGTGATCGCGCCCATCAACGCCCTGGCGCGGCGCTTTCGGCATGTGGTGCTGACCCAGGACTGGCATCCCTCCGGTCACGCCTCGTTCGCCTCGAACCATCCCGGCAAGGCGCCGTTCGAGACCGCGCAGCTCCCTTACGGCGAGCAGGTCCTGTGGCCGGACCATTGCGTCCAGGGCACGCCCGGCGCCGCGATCCATGAGAGCATCGACATTCCCCATGCGGCGCTCGTCATCCGCAAGGGCCACAACCGGGCGATCGACAGCTATTCCGGATTCGTGGAAGCCGACCGCAAGACGCCGACCGGCCTCGCCGGCTACTTGAAGGAGCGTGGCGTCGACCGCGTCTTCTGTGCCGGGCTCGCGACCGATTTCTGCGTCGGCTGGACCGCCATCGACGCCGGCCGGGCCAGCTTCGAGGCTTATGTCGTCGAGGACGCGTGCCGCGCCATCGACGCGCAGGGCTCGCTCGCCAGGGCGTGGGCCGACATGGACGCCGCCGGCGTCAGGCGCATCGCCGCGGCGGAGATCACGGAAGAAACCCGACGATGAGTACGCGCAGCTACACCGCGACGCCGTGCAGGTCGTAGGCGTCGGCGCGCTCGACCTTGACGGTGACGACGTCGCCGGCGCGCAAGGGGCGGCGCGAGGCGATGTGGACATTGCCGTCGATCTCCGGGGCGTCCCATTTCGAGCGCCCCTTGGCGACGCCGCTTCCGGCCTCGTCGACGATGACGGG
>DASQLE010000582.1:0-6920 GCA_035630175.1 Beijerinckiaceae bacterium | reverse complement strand
AGATAGGGATGATACTCGCATTGGTTGGTGACGAGCGGCTCGCCCGCCAGCGCCACCGCCTCGTCGAGGAGCGCGACGGTGAAATTGGCGACGCCGATATGCCGGGCGAGCCCGGCGCGCCGCACCCGGCACAGCGCCTCGATGCTGCCGCGCAAGGGGATGGCGGCGTTGGGCCAGTGGATCAGCAGGAGGTCGACGGCGTCGAGACGGAGCCGCTTGAGGCTTGCCTCCGCCGAGCGCTCGAGATCGCCGGGGGCGAGATCCTCCGGCCATACCTTGGTGGTGACGAACACCTCGTCGCGCGGCAGGCCGCTGGCCTTGAGGCCGGCGCCGACCGCCTCCTCGTTGTCGTACATGGCGGCGGTGTCGATGTGACGGTAGCCCGCCTCGAGCGCGGAGCGGACCGCCTCGGCGCCCTCGTCGCCGGCGAGGCGCCAGGTGCCGAGGCCGATGGCCGGAATGGCGGCGCCGTTGGCGTGGACGGGAGGGGCCTTGGTCATTGTTGTCGATCCTCACGAAGGCGGACGGTGCCGCAGGGCTTGAACGCAGCTTACCGCGCCGGGGTTCGCCCGCAACGATCCGCATCGGCGCGATGGACCAGCGCGCAACGCATGGCGGTTGCGCGCGACGGAGAACGATCCGGCTGCACCGGTGCAGCGCGATGGTGCGTGGGACAGGACGCACCACCCTTCCCCGAACGCGAGACGGTCAGCGTCCGTAGATGCGGTCGAGGACGCGCGCCACATCCACAAGCCGCTCGGCCGCCGGGTCGAAGCGCGCGTCGGCGGCGAGGCGCATGGCCCAGTCGGCGGCGGCGCGCCCGCCCCACGCGTCCGGGGGTGTGCTGAGCGTCTCGCGGGCCGTGCCGCGGAAGCGCTCGGCGGTGAAATCGTAGAAGGAGCCGTCCACGTTGCCGAGACGCGCGCCGCCGTTCGTGCCGTAGAAGGCGGCCGAGATGACGGCGTCGCAGCCGGCCTGCAGGCGCCACGAGCAGGCGAACTGCACGGCGGCGCCGGTCTCGAGCGTGAGGGTCGCGACGGCGTAATCCTCGACCCGGTCGTTCCGGCCGCCGAGCGGCTCGCCGCCGGCGAACAGCCGTGCCGACAGGTCGGAGACCGCGGGGAAGCCGAGCACCCACAGGGCGAGGTCGACGAGGTGGACGCCGAGATCCATGACGCAGCCGCCGCCGGCGAGCGCCGGATCGTAGAACCACGCCTTGTCGGGCCCGTAGGCGTTGTGGAAGACGAGATCGACCGCGTAGACGCGCCCCAGCTCGCCCGATTGCACCAGCTCGCGGATGCGGCGCATGCCGTCCGTGAAGCGATACGAGAGATCGACCGCGAGGAGCCGGTCAGCGGCGCGCGCCGCCGCGATCACGGCCTGCGTCTCCGCCGCCGTGCGGCCGAGCGGTTTCTGGCAGAACACCGCCGCGCCGCGCCCCAGCGCCCGGATGCATTGCTCGGCATGGAAGGCGCTCGGAGTGGCGATGACCACTCCGTCGATTCCGGCACCGAGGAGGTCGTCGAGGCTTGCGACGAGCGCCGCCTCCGGCGCGAGCTTGCCCGCCTCCGCTGCCGCATCGGGCGACGCGTCGGCGATGCCCGCCACCGTGACGGCGCCCGTCTCGACGATGGCCTGCAGGCGGTGGCGGCCGATCCAGCCGGTGCCGAGGAAGCCCACGCGAGGCCGCGCGAGCGAGGCCGCGCCTGCGGCGCCGGCGAGCGGCGTCGTCATGGCAGGGTCACCAGCGCCTTGAGGAAGCCGTCCGGGCGGTCGCGCGTCGCGTCGAGCGCTTCGCCGAGCCGGTGCAGCGGATAGGCATGCGTGTAGAGGGGGCTGGGATCGAGCCGGCCGGCGGCGACCGCCTCGACCGCCGCGCGCATACCCTCGACATAGACCTTCGGGTCGCGCTCGTGGGCGTTGATGACGTCGAGGCCGCGCCAGTTCCACAGCCATAGGTTGACCTGGCGCGGGCCGTCCTGGTGGTAGCCGGCGACGATCAGCCGTCCGCGCTCGGCCGTCAGCTCGCCGGCGAGGTCGAGCGGCCCCTGCTTGCCGACCGCCTCGACCACGCGCTGGCAGAGGGTGCCGCCGGTCAGCTCCTTGACGGCGCCGACGACCGCGGCGTGGTCGTCCATCAGGATGGTCTCGGCGGCGCCGAAGGCGCGCGCGACATCGAGAGAATAGGGACGGCGCGAGACGGCGATTACCCGCGCGCCGACGTCCGTCGCGAGCCGTGTCAGGACCGCGCCGAGAAAGCCGATGCCGACGACCGCGACAGTCTGCCCGACCGCGATGTCGCTGCGTCGAAAAATGTTCATGGCGCAGCCGAGCGGCTCGCCCGGGAACGGCTTGTCGGCGAGCGCGGCGGGGAGGGGCACCACGGCCTCGGCCGCGGCGACGTCGTATTCGGCATACGCCTTGTACGAGAGCGCCGCGACGCGTTCGCCGATGCGCAGCCCCCCGACGCCGTCGCCGAGCGCGTCGACCGTGCCCCAAGCCTCGTGCCCGAGGGCGCCCGGCTCGGTCGGGAAGGTCATCCAGTCCGGCCCGGCCCAGGGCGTCAGGTTCGAGGCGCACACCCCGCAGCCCTGCAGCCGCAAGCGCACCTGCCCGGGGCCGGGCACAGGGCGCGCCACCTCGTCGATGCGCACCCGCCCGGGCCCGGCGAGGACCGCCGCCCGCATCGTGCCGGCCGCTCCGCTCATGACGCCATGCCCCCGACCCTTTCGTATGCTTCGTCACGCGAGCTTTAACGCTCCTCAGGACGATGCACATTCCTGCGCTCCGGCGCCGACGTACAGTAGCGTGCGCTCGTCAGTGCTGTCGTCTCCGGCGGCCCAGAGGGCCGGGAAGGGGGCCCAGAGCCACGCATGACGGCGCTCCTGGATCCTCTTCCTCTGCGGCGGCTTGCGCCGCCTTCAGCCGAGGATGACAGGGTGCCGTTCGCGATGCGCCCTCAAGTGCGCTCCTACTCCATCACGATCCGCGGCGCCGACCGGGCGGCGCGCCCGCCCGACAGCGCCTCCCAGACCTGTCGGGCGATGTCCTTGTAGAGGCGTGCGTGCGGGCCGTCGGGGTCGACGGCGACGACCGGGCGGCCGGCGTCGGAGGTCTCGCGCAGGGTCATGTTGAGCGGCACCTCGCCGAGGAACGGCACGCCGAGGCGCTCGGCCTCGCGGCGGGCGCCACCATGGCCGAAGATGTGACTCGTCTCGCCGCAATGCGGGCAAACGAAGGTCGCCATGTTCTCGACGATGCCGAGGATCGGCACCTCGACGCGCCGGAACATGGCGACGCCGCGGCGCGCGTCGATGAGGGCGAGGTCCTGCGGGGTCGAGACGATGACGGCGCCGGCGAGCGGCGTCGCCTGCGCCATGGTGAGCTGGGCGTCGCCGGTGCCGGGCGGCATGTCGACGACGAGCACGTCGAGCTCGCCCCAAGCCACCTCGCGCAGCATCTGCGTGATCGCCGACATCACCATCGGCCCACGCCAGATCATGGCCGCCTCCTCGTCGACCATGAAGCCGATCGACATCACCTTGACGCCGTAGCCGTCGAGCGGCTCGAGGATGCGCCCCTCGAGGACGCGCGGCTTGCCGTGCAGGCCGAACAGCTTCGGCATCGACGGCCCGTAGATGTCGGCGTCGAGGATGCCGACGGTGAGTCCGAGCGCCTGCAGCCCGAGGGCAAGGTTGCAGGCGGTGGTCGACTTGCCGACCCCGCCCTTGCCGGACGCCACCGCGACCACGTGCCGGACGCCGGGGATGAGCTGCGCCTTGGCGGCCGGCGGGCTCGCCGGCCGGCCGGGCGTCACCGTCGGCGTCGTCGCCGGGCCGCGCGTTACCGGCCGGTCTGCCGTCAAGCTGACGAGCACGGGGCCGGCGCCGGGGAGGGCGCGCACGGCGCCTTCGGCCGCCTGCCGGACGGGCTCGAGAGCGGCGGCCTCGCGCGGCTCGATGGCGATCGAGAACATGACGCGGCCGCCATCGACGAAAACCTCGGACAGGCGCCCGGAAGCGACGAGGCTCTGCCCGTCGCCGAGCCGAACCGTCGCGAGCGCTTGCAAGACCTGTTCACGGCTCGGGGCCAAGGGAACCTCTTTACGGGGAACGGGGGATGTTTCCCTCATGTAAGCGCTTCGGCGCGCGAGGTTAAGCGGCGACATCACCCTCCCCTGGAGGGGGAGGGTCGGACCGAAGGTCCGGGGCGGGGTGACACCGGCTCAGGATAAAGCGGAAGCGGTGTCACGCCGCTCCGCCTGATCCCGCTGGTGCGCGATCCGTCGACCCTCCCCGTCCAGGGGAGGGTGTTTCGAGGGCGAACCGGAGGCGGCGTTGCCCGTTATCTCCCCGTTCGAGGAGACGAGACATGCAACACAACCACCGCGACCATGAGGGCGCGCAGAAGCTTTATTCGCTGATCAAAGACGTGAAGATCTGCATGATGACGACGGTCGAGCCGGACGGCTCCCTGCACAGCCGGCCCATGTGGAACCAGGACGCCGACGAGGCGGGCGACCTGTGGTTCTTCACCCGTACCTCCTCGCCGAAGGTGAGCGAGATCTCCAAGGACGGCCAGGTCAATCTCGGCTATTCCGACCCGTCCAAGAACGATTACGTGTCGGTATCGGGCCGCGCCGAGATCGTGCGCGACAAGGCGACGATCGCCGAGAAGTGGAGCGAGCCGCTCAAGGCCTGGTTCCCGGACGGCAAGGACGACCCGCAGATCGCCCTGATCCGCGTCCATCCCGACAAGGGCGAGTACTGGGAAAGCCCGTCCTCGACCATCGTGCAGCTCTACGGTTACGCCAAGGCGACCCTGACCGGCTCCTCGCCGACCGAGATGACCGACCAGAAGAAGGTCAACCTGCGCTGACCCGCCGCCCTCGGGATGCTGATTGACGCCGCCCCCGGCGCGGCTACGCTTGCTCTTAGGAAGGAGAGGCGAGGCATGCGGTTTGCATTCCCGTCTTCCGACCAATCGAGGGAGCCTGGCCATGGTGGGGAAGCAGACATTTGTTGCAAACAGCGGAGCCATCTGCCTCGCGCTTGCTTTGACAGGCGCGGCGCTCGCGCAGACGCCGGCACCGGTTGCGCCGCCGGTCCCAGCGGGCGCAGGCGGTGGCGCCGCGCGCGACGCCTCGCAAGGCCAGACGGCGCAGCCGCCGGTTGCGACACCGCCGCCCCTGCCCAACCTCGAGGATCATAAAACCTACCTGCCCTTCGTCTACGGCCCGCTGCAGGACAGCGGCATGGTCGCCTCCGGCACGGTCGGCCGGAAGCCGCGCACGCATCTCCTTCCGGCGACGCCGGCGACCACGCAATGGGGCTGGTTCGACAACGCCCAAGCCCCCGTGCTGCGCGTCAATTCCGGCGACACGGTCGTCATGGAAACCATGATGCACTCGCACAACCAGATCGTGCCGGGCATCACCATCGAGCAGGTCAAGAAGACGCGCACCGATTATCCGGGCCGCGGGCCGCACACCCTTACCGGGCCTGTCTATGTGGAGGAGGCGGAGCCCGGCGACGTCCTGCGCATCCGCCTCAACAAGATCGTGCCGCGCTCGTACGCGACCAACTTCAACGTGCCCGGCCTCTTCGGCCAGTTCCCGAAGGAATTCCCGGATGGGCAGATCAAGTTCTTCTACCTCGACCTCGACAAGAAGGAGATGGAGTTCGCGCCCGGCATCGTCGTCCCGCTGCGGCCGTTTCCGGGCACGCTCGGCGTCGCCCGCGCCGAGCCGGGCCGCTATTCGTCGGTGCCGCCGGGCCGCTACGCCGGCAACCTCGACATCCGCGAGATGGCTGAGGGCGCGACGCTCTACGTCCCGGTCTTCGTCAAGGGCGCGCTGTTGTGGTCGGGCGATTCGCATGCCGGCCAGGGCAATGGCGAGATCAACCTCACGGCCATCGAGACGGCCTACAAGGAGCTCAACATGACGGTCGAGGTCGTCAAGGGCCAGAAGCTCGAATGGCCGCGCATCGAGACGCCGACCGACTGGATCACGATCGGGCTCGACCAGGATCTCAACAAGGCCCTCGACATGATGAAGGCGGAGACGACCAAGTTCCTCGTCGAGGAGCGCAAGGTGGCGCCGGAGAAGGCCGAAGACGCCATGCTCGATCTCTGGAACTGCCCGATCTCGCAAGTCGTCAACGTGGTCAAGGGCACCTACTGCATGCTGCCGAAACAGGCCGGCGCGGCGCGCCCGGCGGCGCTGCCGAAAGAGGACACCGCCGAGGTCTTCGCCACCTACGCCCGCGACGCCGATCTCAACAAGGCCATGGACGGCGCCTCGATGGCGATGATCAACGCCATTCAGCAGAAGAAGGGTCTGTCGCGCCTCGATTCCTACGCGCTCCTGAGCATGGCCATGGATTGCCGCATCGCGCCCCACAAAGGCGGCGACAAGGAAGTGCATTGCCTGGTGCCGAAAAACCTTTGGCGATAGGCGCCGCGGCGGATGAGCCGTTGCGGCTGCGCATCCGTGTCGCCGTCGTCGCGATTTTCGCCCTGCTGTTGGCTCCGGCGCGGGCCGAGCCGCTGGTGGTGGCGACGACGCCGGACCTCAGGAGCATCGCCGAAGCGGTCTCCGAGGGGCGGTTCCGCATCGAAAGCCTGGTGCCGCCGGGAGCCGATCCGGAAGCCTTCGAGCCGCGGCCGAGCCATATCGGCTTGGTCCGGGATGCGGCGCTGGTCGTGCGGGTCGGCCTCGGCCACGACGAATGGCTCGAGCGGCTGCTGAAACAGGCCGCCAATCCGCGGGTGCAGCGCGGCGGCGCCGGCTATCTCGACGTCTCTGCCGACATCGCGCTCGTCGAAGTGCAGGGCCGCAGCATCGAGCACCGCTCGGGCCACGCCCATGGCAGCGCCAACCCGCATTACTGGCTCGATCCCGCCAATGCCGAGATCAT
>DASQLE010000581.1:0-4695 GCA_035630175.1 Beijerinckiaceae bacterium | reverse complement strand
TTCGTCATCGGCCTCGTGCTCGGCAAGGTCGCCGAGGAATCCCTGCACAAGGCGCTGCAGCTGTGGGGCATGGAATTCTTCCTCCGGCCGCTGTCGCTCGTCCTGATCGGCCTGATCTCGCTCACGATCGTCTACGCGATCTACCAGAACGTCAGGCCCGCGCGGACGCCGCGCCAGCCGATCGGTGCATCATGAGCTATGTCGGGCGCGCCAGCATGACCTTCGTCATGCTCGCCATCTTCGTGGTCATGGTGACGATCGCGGCCGGCTATCCGGCGGACGCGCGCTTCATGCCGTTCGTGGTCGGCATCCCGGCGATCGGGCTCTGCCTGCTCCAGCTCGTGCTCGACGCCCGCGAGCGGCGCCGGACGGGGGAGCGCCTCGACGCGCAGGGGCGGTTCGGTATGGCGGAGGCCAGCATCTCGCGCATGGCCGGCCGCAAGGTGGAGTTCGAGGTCGCGCATACGCCCCTGCCGGTCGTCGAGACCGAGACGCTCTTGTCGCCGCGCGAGCAGGTCGGCCGCGAGTTGGCCCTGTGGGGCTGGTTCCTTGGCTTCATCGGCGGCATCCTTCTGTTCGGTTTCTGGCTGACCATCCCGGTTTTCCTGGTCGCCTTTCTGCGCTTCCAGGCGCGGGCCGGCTGGGCCCGCGCCCTGCTGCTCGGCCTCGGCGCGACGGCCATTCTCCTGGCCGTCTTCGAGCTGGTTTTCCGGCTCGACGTGCATGCCGGTTTCGTGACCGAATACCTGCGCGGGCAAATCCTCGGGTAGGCGTGCTCCAGGCCCGCGGTTGCACCGCTGTCCGGCGGCAATTAGGGTGCCGCCGCAATGGATTGGCGCACCGCAGATGCGCCATCCCGAAGAATGGCCCAACGCGGCCGGTCAGGAGGAAACGATGCTGCATTTCAAGCAAGGGCTGCCGTGGATCGCGGCCACCTTCGTCGCGATTGCGGGAGCCTCCCCGTCGCAGGCGCAAGGGGGCGCCGAGTTCTTCAAGGGCAAGACGGTCACCTACATCGTCGCCACCGCGCCCGGCGGCGGCTACGACGCCTATGGCCGCCTCGTCGCCGAATACATGCAGAAACACCTGCCTGGCTCCACCTTCGTGGTGAAGAACATGCCGGGCGCCGGCCACGTCATCGGCGCCAACGCGATCTACGCCGCCAAGCCCGACGGGCTCACCATCGGCTCGTTCAACACCGGCCTCATCTACAACCAGCTTATCGGCCTCGAAGGGGTCCGCTTCGACCTGACCAAGATGTCGTGGATCGGCAAGGCGGCTTCCGATCCGCGCGTCATCACCTGCGCCGAGCACTCGCCGATCAAGACCTTCGAGGACCTGCGCGCGTCCAAGGAGCCGGTCAAGTTCGCGACCGCCGGCATCGGCAGCGCCTCCTACGTGGAGACGGTCATGCTGACCAACGCGCTGCGGCTGCCTGCAAAAGTCCTGACCGGCTACAACGGCAACCAGGACCAGCTCGCCATGCGCCGCAAGGAGGTCGACTGCACGGTCGCCTCGCGCTCCACCTACGAGCAGTTCGTCGACAACAAATACGGCCGCTTCGTCGCCCAGGTGGGCGGCGCCGACACGGACGTGCCGCAACTGGCGCCGCTCGTCACCGACCCGACGGGCAAGCAGCTGATCGCCCTGATCCAATCGCAGACCGACATCGTCCGCTTCACGGCCGGCCCGCCCGCCATGCCAAGCGAGCGCCTCGAGGTGCTGCGCAATGCCTACCGCAAGGCGCTCGAGGACAAGGAGCTGCAGGCCAAGGCCGAGAAGCTGGAGCGCCCCGTCGAGCCGTCCTATGGCGAGGACGTCGCCAAGGCCGTCGGCGAGGCTCTGAAACAGACGCCGCAGACGGTCGCCGTGCTCAAGGAAGCGATGACGACGCCGAAAGAGGGCGCGAGCGGCGCCGCCGGCGCCAAGGGCACGATCGCCGAGCTCACCGACGGCGCCCGCAAGCTCGTCCTCAAGCTCGACGACGGCAAGACCTTCGAGGCCGAGCTGTCCGGCTCGCGCACGGAGATCACCGTCGCCGGCCAGAAGGCTGACCGCAACAGCCTCAAGGCGGGCATGGCCTGCACGGTCGACGCGCCCGGCGGCGGGGCCGAAGCGAAGGCCGTCAGCTGCAACTGAGCCGATGTCCTGCCTGGGGCCGAACCAAGGGCCCCGGCATTCACACGGCTTCCCCTCGCGCGTCCTGCGCGGCGACCGGCTCCGGGATGAGCCGGTCGCGATCGCGCAAGGCGGGAAAGAGGCGGCTCCATAGCAGCGCGAGGAGCACGCTCGCCAAGCCTCCGATCACGACGGTCGGCGCCGCGCCGATCAGCGCCGCCAAAGCGCCGGACTCGAACTCGCCGAGCGAGTTCGAGGCGCCCGTGAACAGCGAGTTCACGGCGCTCACCCGGCCGCGCATGGAATCGGGCGTGTCGATCTGCACGAGCGTCAGCCTTATGAACACGCTCACCATGTCGGCAGCGCCGACCACGAACATGCAGGCCAACGACAGGAGGAAATCGGTGGATAGGCCGAAGGCCAAGATGGCGATGCCGTAGACGCCGACCGCCTGGAGCAGGCGCAGGCCGGACCGCTCCCGCAGCGGCCGATGCGCCAGATACGAAGCCGTGCACAAGGCGCCGACCGCCTGGGCGCTGCGCAGGAAGCCGACGCCCCAGGGACCGACGCCGAGGATGTCCTGCGCGAAGATCGGCAGCAGCGCCACGACGCCGCCGAACAGCACGGCGGCAAAATCCAGGGTGATCGCACCCAGAACGGCCGGGTTGGAGCGGATGAAGGTCAGCCCCGCCGCCAGCGTGCGCAACGTGACCTTCTCCTTGGCGCGCGCGGCGGGGCGGGCGTTGATGGCGGCCGTCAGCGCCGCCGCGGCGAAGGCGGCTGCGGCCGCGGCCGCGAAGGCAAGGCCGGGATCGATCGCATACAGGAGGCCGCCGATGGCCGGTCCGGTGATGGTCGCGGTCTGGTTGACCGTCTGATCCCAGGCGACGGCATTGCCGAATTGCTCGCGCGGCACAAGCGCCGGCACAAGCGCGTGGCTCGCCGGATTGGAGAAAGAGCGCGCGGCGCCGGCGAGGGCGGCGAGCGCATAGACCGGCGCCATCTGCTGGACCCCGAGGGTGACGCACAGGAGCAGCCCCGCGGCCGATACGCCGGCGGCCGCGTGGGCGAGCGCCGCCACCAGCCGCCGGTCATAGGCGTCGGCCGCGTGGCCGGTGAAAAAGGCGAGGACAAGCGAGGGAGCGAAGGTGAACAGCCCGGCCAGGCCGAGCGCCCAGGCGCTTTGCGTCACGTCGTAGACGAACAGGCCGACGGCCACGGTCTGGGCCTGCCGCCCGAGAACCATGGCAAAGCGCGCGGCGCAGAAGAAGCGAAAGTCGCGGGACTGGAAAGGGGCCCGGCCGGAAGAGGTCTTGGCCATGCACGGCGTCTCCCGTGCGGCACCGTCCCTGTCAACGGGCCAATCATTCCGCGAGGGGTCACGCGGTTCGCGGACGAGATGATGCGGCGACGAACGTGAGCAGGCTTTCGTGGCCGGCCCACGAAGCTGCTTCCGGCGTTAACCATGCCCGCGGGGCGTTAACCATCCACCGCAGCCCACAGGGCGCCCGAGCCCGCCTGAACTCGTTTGAGGTTCTTCTCCCTCCGCCCTTGACGCGGCTGGCCTTCATCAAGATGGTGTGCCCGCCCTAGCGGGGCGGGAACGGCGAGCTCGGGTTGAGCGCCGACAAGCTTGGAGAACACGGATGGCTGGAGCGAAGAAGGAGAGCGGGCGGAAGGTCAATCCTGCATTGATGAAGCCCCTGCAGCCCTCTCAGGAACTGGCCGCGGTTGTCGGCTCCCAACCGCTGGCTCGTCCCGAGGTGGTCAGCAAGGTCTGGGAGTATATCAAGAAGCACGACCTGCAAAACCCTCAGAACAAACGCGAAATCATGGCTGACGACAAGCTCGAAAAGGTCTTCGGCAAGAAGAAGGTCACCATGTTCGAGATGAACAAGCACCTGGCGGCCCACCTCAAATAGTGTTGCCGAAAAGCTCCGCTTGGGCCGCGTCGGAACCCATCCGCCGCGGCCTTTCTGTGGAGGGCTTCACAAAATCCTTAACGAATGGTTAAGCTGCCACGTTGTCGACATACCCAAGCTTATGGGTAGGACGAGAACGAAACGCGCCGGGCAACGGCGCCGCGGGGGAGTTCAAACCGCATGGCAGCAAGAACGATGGCGCTGAACGGCGCCAGCGACCGCCATTCCGGCGGGTTTGCCGAGAGTTCCGAGTGCCTGACGCTGCGGCCGGGCCGGTCCTCCGATGCGGAAAGCTTCTCGTTGGCCGCCGGCCGTTCGCTGATCGTCTGCGGAGCCCTCGCCGCCGGGTTCGCGGCCTTCATCATCGCCATGGGCGCGCATTGGGACGATGCCAAGGAGGCGCAAGCGGCGAACTTAGCCGTCGTCGCCATGCCGAAGCCGCGCTTCAATCAGACGCCCGTGATCACGCGGGCCGAAATCGAGACCCTGGCCGCCGAATGGCGCGCCATCGCCGGCTGGAAGGTCGCCGCTCCCGGCACGCTGATGTCGGATGTCCTGGCCACGGATGCCGAGCCGCCCGTGGCCAACGTGCTGGCGAAGTCGACCGGTGATCCCGACGAGATCCTCGAGTTCGGGCCGATGCGCATCCGCCGCC
>DASQLE010000580.1:0-5384 GCA_035630175.1 Beijerinckiaceae bacterium | reverse complement strand
TGGGTGCAAGCCCACCGTGGGTTCGAATCCCACCCCTTCCGCCAGACCCCTTCCGCCAGACGCACCGCTCGATACCGCAGAACCAGCACGCGGGGCGTTCATCCGACATGATAAAGCCCGTGGCGAGTTCCCGAGTCGGTCCATCGCGATCGATTTGACGCATCCACCGCCGAGGTCACGTTGCCCCACCGAGCCGCGCTCGATTGGCTGAACTTCCTGCTGGCGGATGTGCGCGGCGGGCTCGGACCGCATGTCAGCGTCTTTTTGTTGACGCAGGCGCATTGGGACCAGGCGACCATCGGCGCCGTGCTGGCGGTCAGCGGCATGATCGGCATCTCGCTGCACGCGCCGATCGGAGCGCTGATCGACGCGACGCATGCCAAGCGCGCCCTCATCATCGGCGGCGCCTTCGCGCTCGCGGCCTGTGCGCTTGCGATCGCCTGGGCGCCGACCGTGCCGGTGGTCCTCGCGGCGGACATCGTCATGGCCGTCCTCGGCGCGGTGTTCGCGCCGACGGTCGCCGCCATCACGCTCGGCCTGGTCGGCCGCCAGCTCCTCGCGGCAAGGCTCGCCCGCAACGCCGCCTTCGACCGCATCGGCAATCTCTTCATCGCCGGCGCGGCCGCGGCGGTCGGCACGGCGTTCTCGCTGCAGGCCGTGTTCTACCTCGTCCCCGTCTTCGCCGTCCTGACGACGATCGCCATTCTGGCGATCCCGGCGCATGCCATCGATCACGAGCGCGCGCGTGGCCTCGAACACAACGAGACTGCCCGCCGCGACGAGCATCCGGCTGCCTGGCGCGTCCTCGTCACCCGGCGGCCGCTCCTGATCCTCGCCGTCGTCCTGGCCCTGTTCCATTTCGCCAACGCGCCGATGCTGTCCCTGGCCAGCCAGAAGCTCGCCCTCGCCTATCCCGGCCGGGAAGCCGCCGTGACCTCGGCCGCCATCGTCATCGCGCAGATCGTCACCATCCCTATGGCGCTGCTCGTCGCCCGCGCCAACCTCATCGGCCGCAAGCCGCTCCTTCTCGTCGCGCTCCTCGCGCTGCCGCTGCGCGGCTTGCTTTATGCCGTGTGGGACGCGCCCGCCTGGATGCTGACCGTGCAAATCCTCGACGGCGTCGCCGGCGGTCTCCTTGATGCGCTCGTGCCGCTGATCCTCGCCGACATCATGCGCGGCACCGGCCGCTACAACGTGAGCCGCGGTTTTCTCGGGACGGTGCAAGGGATCGGTGGCTCGCTGAGCCAGGTCGCCGCCGGCTATCTCGTGTTCAAGCTCGGCTACGACGCCGCGTTCCTGACGCTCGCCGGCGTCGCGGCGGCGGCTCTGGCACTGGCGCTCGCCGCCATGCCGGAGACGCGGCCGCGCGAGCTTGGCTGATCATCGCGAAGCTGGAGCCCGCCGAGGCCGTGCTACAAGCGACCTGCGCACGCATGGTCGGTCCTGCATTCAGGTCACTTCTGCAACGTCACGCCGATATTGCCCTTGCGCGACAGCACGTTGACAGTGACGTCGTCGCCGTGCCGGAACAGCCTGAGGTCGGCCGACGACTCGCCGATCCGCAGGTCGCGGATCACAAGCTCATCGAGGAAAGCCGGCAAGACCGGATTCGTGAAGCGGATCTCCCTGCGCTCGTGAATCGTCTGCAAGCCGAGGCAAGCCGCGATCAGCCCGAACGGCGTCGCCGAGGCCCAGGCCTGGGGCGCGCAGGCGACCGGGTAGGCCGTCGGGCCGCGATGGCGCCGGCGCAGGAAGCCGCAGAACAGCTCGGGCAAGCGGCGCGATTCCTGGTAGTTGGCGGCGCTGAACATCGCGTTGAAGACGCGCGCCGCCTCGTCCTTGAGGTCATAGCGGGCAAAGCCGAGCGCGATCAGAGCATTGTCGTGTGGCCAGACCGAGCCGTTGTGGTAGGACATCGGGTTATAGCGCGCCTCGCAGCGGGACAGTGTGCGCACGCCCCAGCCGCTGAAACCTTCCGGGTCCATCAGCACGCGGGCAACCTGCCGCGCCCGGTCGGGGGCGGCGATCCCCGTGAACAGGGCGTGCCCGGCATTGGAGGCGCGCACGCGGCAGGGCCGCTTCGCCCCGTCGAGCGCCAGCGCATACGTGCCGAGGTCCTCGCACCAGAAGGCCTCCTCGAAATTCCGGCGCAATCGCTCGATCTGTTCCGCGAGACCGAGCGCTAGCACATCGTGGCCCAGCGCAGCAGCGACGCGGGCGATGGAGTGCTTGGCGGCATAGACGTAGCCCTGCACCTCGCACAGGGCGATCGGCCCCTCGGCGTCCGACCCGTCGGCATGGAAGATGGAATCGTGCGAGTCTTTCCACCCTTGATTGGCAAGACCCTGCTCGGTCTCGCGGTAATACTCGACGAAGCCGTCGCCGTCGCGGTCGCCGTATTCGTCGATCCAGCGCAGGGCGGCCTCGATATTCGGCCAGATCTCGGCCAAGGTCTCGCGATCACCGGTGCGTTCGAAATACATGCCGGCGAGCATGACGAAGAGCGGCGTCGCGTCCACCGTTCCGTAGTAGAACCGGAACGGCACCTCGCCGAGGCGCGCCATCTCGCCGTGACGGCGCTCGTGCAGGATCTTGCCCGGCTGCGCATCCGCCTCCGGGCGAATATCCGTCGCTTGGGTGGCGGCAAGCGAGCGCAGCACGCCGCGCGCCACGGACGGGTCCATCCACAGCATCAACATGGCCGTAATGATGCCGTCGCGGCCGAAGACTGTGCTGTACCAGGGAATCCCTGCGTAAGGATATGGCCCGAGCTCGGTGCGCGTGATCAGTGTGTAGAGGTCGGACGTGCCCCGGCAGACAACCTCGTTGAACACTTCGTTCGAGCTTGAGACCGTGGCGACGCCCAACGTCGACGTGCGGCGGGCTCGGCGCGTCTCCCGGTAAACCAGGAAGAAGTCGCCCGCCTCGACGGTTTGCTCCTCCTCGCAGGCCACGGTGACGAACAGCGACGTCTTCTCCTGCGGCGCGAGCTCGATCTCGAACGTCGCCCGATGCGCATCGAGCCGAGCCGGCGTCGGTTGGAACTGCAGCACCGTCCGCCGCGACACCTTGTCGAGGCCGAGATATCGAAACTCGGTTCGGTCGGCACGAACGACTTGCGCCGAGCAGGCGCCGCGGCGCTCACGCTCCATGCCGCGAACCTCGAACAGGTCGCGGAAATCGGAGCCGAACAGGAAATCGATGCGCAGGCGGCGGCGGCGGCGATCGTAGTTGCGAATGCCGAGGCGCTCGTAGCAGACGCCTTGCCACAGGAATTTGGTGCGCTCGAGAAAGATGGTGTCGCGCGCGAGCTTGCCGCTTCCGTCCAGCTCGACGTCGGGGTTGGTGAGATCGACGGAGAGAGCCGCCTTGTCCTCGTGGATGACCGAGCTCAAGAGGAGCGGCCGCTTGCCGTCCAGCCTGAGCTCCAGATGCGACAAGTAGCGGGTGTCGCGATAGAAAAGCCCTTCCGGGGTGTCCTTGATCGTGCCGATGTCGCCATAGCTGTCGAGCACGGCGAAGGCATCGCCGTGCTTCAGGTTGCGGAGCGACCGCTCGACCAGCGACGTCTGCGCCTCGATCTCATGATCAAAGCCGGGCTTGTCGTCCTGTGCCTCACCCGGCGACGGGACGAGGTTGAGAGCGCGTTCGATCATTGCTTCGTTCTCCGACTCAAGCGCGGCCCAGCGCTTGTAGTCGATGTCATGGAAATCAAGCCATACGCAGAGAACGCCTGCGCGGCGGCGTCAAGAAGGCGTCGCGAGGCTTAGGCCGCCACGAGCCCATCGCTGAAAGCTTGGCTCAGCGGAGGCTCCGCCAGCAGGCGCTCATAGGCTTCCAGGTAGCCCTGCGTCATCCGGGCAACCGTGAAGCGCGCCTCGAACTCGCGCCGCACCAGCGCTCGCGAAAGCGATCGCACGCGGCTCACGCCGGCGACGGCCTCCTCCATCGAGTCGACGATCACGCCCGAGACGCCGTCGACGATGATCTCCGGCACCGAGCCCCGTCGCCAGGCAAGGACGGGCGTCCCCGCCGACATCGCCTCGATCATGACGAGACCGAACGGCTCCGGCCAATCGATGGGGAACAGAAGCGCCATGGCATGCCCGAGGAAATCGCGTTTCTCGCGCTCGTCGATCTCGCCGATGAACTCGATGAGCGGATGGTCCATCAGAGGTTCGATCGTCTCTTCGAAATATTCGCGGTCAGCAGGATCGACTTTGGCGGCGATCCGTAGCGGCACGCCGGCGCGCTTGGCGATCTCGATGGCCCGGTCCGGCCGCTTTTCGGGCGCGATCCGGCCGAGGAAGGCGAGATAATCGCCGCCGCGCGGGTTGAACGGGCAAACCGAGGCCGGCAAGCCGTGATGAACGGTAGTGAGCCAGTTCACGTGCGGCGGCATCGGCGTGCGCTGATTGTCGGAGATCGACACCAGCGGCATGTACGGGAAGGCGCGGTAGATCGGATGGTAGTCGGGCAGATCGAGTCGCCCATGCAAGGTCGTCACGCATTTATGGGCCATGTTCTGGAACAGGGCATGCTGCAGCAGATCGACATGGAAATGGATGATGTCGAACTGGTCGGCGCGCCGCCTCACCTGGTCCAGCATGACGATATGCGAGGCGATATGGCAGCGGATGCCGGAGAGGCGCAGCCCCTGCGGCACGCAGGGAACCAGTTTCGCCTTGGTCTCGGAATCGCCGCTGGCAAACAGCGTCACATCATGACCTTCGGCGACAAGCTGCTCGGTCAGCCAGGAGACGACCCGTTCGGTTCCCCCGTATAGTTTCGGGGGCACTGCCTCGGCGAGAGGAGCGATTTGAGCGATCCGCATCGTTTTAGCTCGTTGTTGGAATCCGGCCGCACCGTGAAAACGTTAATGAAATGGCTAGGCAGTAACCCGCCGGAATGGGGGAGAGTTCCCACGCGCCACCGACGGATCACGCGGCCCATCGTCTTCCCCAGCCGCCGGTGCCGGATCACCGGTCGAATCAACGACTTACGGGAGAGGCTTGATCGTCGTCTGCTCGCCGCCGGAGGATTCCAGCGTATCGTCGGCTATCGCCCGTCGCGATGTCGGGCTGCCCGGGCGTGCCGCCGCGGTACCGTATCTGCGCCTCGGAAGGGTGGCCGAGTGGTTTAAGGCAGCGGTCTTGAAAACCGCCGTGGGTGCAAGGCACCGTGGGTTCGAATCCCACCCCTTCCGCCATGGTTATCTGTCCAGCTCGGACTTTCCAGAACCGGATTGTGTGATGTTTTACCGTAAATTGGCTTCGTTGGAACGAAATAGCCTTGAAGCTGTATAGTAGAGCCTGGGTGAAGGGGCTCGTTGCGTGAACACGTTCGTTATTCCGGCGCTCGATTTACTGTATGCGCGCATGCTG
>DASQLE010000579.1:0-2726 GCA_035630175.1 Beijerinckiaceae bacterium | reverse complement strand
CGTTCTTGAAGTTGGATAAACGGCCGCCGCTGCCGCCGCCGTATTCGTAATCCCTGCCGCGAACGGTGAGGCCGATGCGAAAGCCGGCCGGCACGGCGATCGAGGTCGGCCAGATCTCGACATCGACCTCGACCGGCTCGCCCGGCGTCAGCGGCCACGGCTCGTCATGCGTGTGGTAGGGCCGATCGGGCGTCGACAGCGCCGGATCGAGCTTGCGATGCGAGGCTCTGAGCCAGCCCTGCCCGATCGGCGTATGCGGGTCGATGGCGCCCTGGAAGACGACCTCCTTCAGGTCCGCCGAGAACACGCGCAGCACCAGGAACAGGTCGGCGTCGGCGGTGGACGAGGCAACGAAGAGCTTCGCCGCAGACGGGCCGGTGATCTCGGTCTCATGCGCCAGCGGCGGCGTCAGGAAGGTTACGCCCTCGCCGAGCGCCTCGAAAGACTTGGACGACGCCGCAGCACTGGGCTCGCGGCGCAAGGCGAGGCTGTCGAGGTCGAGGTAGAACTTCGTCCACGCCGTGCGCGCCAGGGGCCATTCGTGCTCTGCCCGCTCCACGAACCGCTCGCCGGGATGGCGCACCTGCAGGAGCACGCGGGGCTGCTTGTCCCAACCGTTCGCCGCTCCTTTCAGGAAATGATCGAAGAAGCGGAGCTGCAGCTGCCGGCCGTAATCGGTGTAGAAATGCGTCCAGTGCTCGATGCCGTGCGCCTCGAGCCACTTCTGCGTCGACGCCGCGCGCACGAACCCTTCGAAATTGCCGCGCGGATGCAGCCCCTGCCCGCCCCAATTGCCGGCCGAGAGAAAGGGCGTGACGACCTTCTCCCACACGGGTGAGCGCGCCTTGTGGTAGTCGTCGTCGCGAGGATGGCCGAGGATGTCGCGGCCGAAATCGCAGCGGTTCTGCGCGAGCTCTTCCTCGGAGAGCGTCTCCGGCCCACAGACGAGCTCGCCGTGCACGCGCGAGCGCCGGCCGCGCTCGCCGGCGCCGTATTGCACCGTCTTGACCTGCATGTCGTACCAGTTGGCCCAGAAGGTCGACAAGATGCCGCCATGGTGGGTCATGTCCCGATACCAGTCCGCGGCGCCCTCCCAGATGCACATGGCAGCGAGATGCGGCGGCTGCAGGGACGCCACGTGCCACTGGTTGATGCCGTAATAGGAGATGCCGTTCAGCCCGACCTTGCCGTTCGACCAGGGCTGCACGCCGGCCCATTCGATGCAGTCGTAGAAGTCCCTGCTCTCGCGTGGAGAGAAGTGGTCGATAAAGCCGGGCGAGCAGCCGCAGCCGCGGGAATCGACGCGCAGGCAGGCATAGCCTTCCGGCACCCATTTCTCCGGATCGACCACCTCCCAGCTCTGGTAGAGGTTGCTGGAGCCGGCGGCGACATCCGGATGCTGCCGCACCATTCGCTCCCAGGCGCTCGGATAACCGTCCTGGAAGGCGAGCCCCTTGGCATAAGGGCCGTAGGACAGGATGACCGGGTAGCGGTCTTCGGCGGGGGGACGGAACAGGTCGGCGCGGAGGACAAGGCCGTCATCCATGGCGATCGGCACGTCCCAAACGATGCGCATGCCGTCGCGCACTTCGCTCCGCGCCTGGAGGCTGGAATCGAGCCTGCGGCCGCTCGGGGCTTCGCTCCTGATGGTCAAGCCCGCCTCCCCGTCGCGGCCGGTCTTCTGCTGCTCGCGGACCGTCGTTCTGCCAGCGATGATAGGAAGCGGCCGTTCAGGCGGTCAATCGGATCGGCGCCGGTCGAGGATTGCCCGGCGGCGGCCATTTTCCCACATCCTTCCACCGATGCGTCCGGAACCGATGCCCGAAAGCGTCCGTGCAGGCCGCCGGCCCCTTGACGCGGCGGCAAAATGCTCCATGGGAGACGTGCCATCATCCGAGGACCGCAATGAACAAGAACGATCTCACCGACATTCTCGTCCAAGAGCACGAGCTGACCAGGACCTTCGCCAAGGACCTCATCGAAACCGTCTTTCAGTCGATCGCCGATGCCGCCCAACAAGGCGAGGAGGTGTCGATCTTCGGATTCGGCAAGTTCCGCGTCACCGAACGAGGCGCCCGGAAGGGGCGCAATCCCCAGACCGGCGCCTCCATCAAGATCGCCGCCTCGAAGCAGCTCAAGTTCCAGCCGGCGCGCGCCATGAAGGCGTCCCTCAACACGAAACGCCGGGCGCGCAAGAAGGCCTGACAAGCGCCCCGCAAGCCGCCGGAAGAAAGCACCGTTTCTTTCGGCGGAGTGGAAACCGGCCGCTCCAGCCTCCCCATACCTATCGCTCGCCGATGACCGGCGGCGCATCGCCGACCGCCTTCGCCGCCTTGATGGCGCGCCAGAGGGTCTGCGGCGTCGCAGGCATCGCCACGTCCCGGATGCCGAGCGGCGCCAACGCGTCCGCGAGCGCGCTCGCCACCGCCGGCAGGGCGCCGACGCAACCCGCCTCCCCGGCCCCCTTGACGCCGAGCGGATTGGTGGCGGTCGGCACCGGATTGCTCCGGACCTCGATGGCGCTGAAATTGTCGGCGCGCGGCAGGGCGTAATCGAGGAACGAGGCGGTGAGGAGCTGGCCGGTTTCGGCGTCGAAGCGGATGTCCTCCATCAGCATCTGTCCGACCCCTTGAGCGATGCCGCCCTGGATCTGGCCCTTGAGGAGAAGCGGGTTCATGACCGTGCCGACATCGTCGACGACGCTGTAGCGCACGATCTCGGCCTCG
>DASQLE010000578.1:0-5237 GCA_035630175.1 Beijerinckiaceae bacterium | reverse complement strand
TGAGGGTTGGCCGGCCCCCCGCAGAGAGTGCTGCAGCCCTTCCCGGTCGAAGAGACCGAAGCCCACGGGCTGGCCGAGCGCATGCCGTCGCTTCTCGTCGAGGCGCAGCGGGTGGCGCATACCGTAACCCACGGCACCCATGGCCGCCGCCGCGCCGGACCCGGCGAGACCTTCTGGCAGTTCCGGCATTTCGATCAGAACGACAGCCATGCCGGCATCGACTGGCGCCGCTCCGGTAGCTCCGACACTCTTTATGTCCGCGAGCGTGAATGGGAGGCGGCGCATACGGTCTGGCTTTGGGTCGACCTCTCCCCATCCATGCAGTTCCGCTCCCGCCTTGCGAAGACTTTGAAGGAGAGCCGCGCCGTCGTTCTCGGCCTCGCCCTCACCGAACTTCTGGCAAGAGGCGGCGAGCGTGTGGGCGTGATGGGCGGGCTTCCCTTCATCGGCCGTAACGCGACGCGCCGCGTCGCCGAGTTTCTCGTCCGCGACGTGAGCCGCGACGTCAGCCTGCCTCCGCCGGCGCGCCTCAGCCGCTTTTCCGAATGCCTCCTCTTCAGCGATTTCCTCGAGCCCATCGAGGAAACGAGCGCGCGCCTGGAGAACATCGCGGCGCAAGGCGTGCGCGGTCATCTCGTCCAAATCCTCGATCCCGCCGAGGAGACGCTGCCTTACGAAGGCCGCACCGAATTCGCTTCCAGTGAAGGCCGCATGCGGTTCATCGCCGGCCGTGCCGAATCGCTGCGCGAGAGCTACCAGGCGCGCATGGCGAGCCACCGCAAGGCCCTCTACGATCTGACCCGGCGGCTGAAATGGTCCTTTGCCGTGCATCACACAGACCGCCCCGCCGAGGAAGCCGTGCTGTCCCTGCACAATCGCCTTGCTGGCCTTGAGACCGACTATCGCTATCGCGCCCCGAGCCTGGCGGCGCCCGCTGAATCGGCGCCGGACGAGCCATCATGATCACGCTCGGCAGTATCGGCTTTCTGCAGCCGTGGATCCTGGCGGCGCTGGTTGCGCTCCCCGCCATCTGGTGGCTCCTGCGCATGACCCCGCCGAGCCCGAACGTCGTGGTGTTCCCCCCGACGCGGCTCCTGCAAGACTTGAAAAGCAGCGAGGAGACGCCCGCGCATAGCCCGTGGTGGCTGACCGCGCTCCGCATGCTGCTCGCGGCCCTCATCATCCTCGCGCTCGCGCGTCCCGTCCTTAATCCCGACCGCCAGAGCTTTGCCGGCACGGGTCCGCTGCTTCTCGTCATCGACAACGGCTGGGCCGCCGCAAGTCATTGGGATGGCCGCCGCGAAGCCATCGAAGCCGCGATCGACCGCGCCGAGCGTGACGGCCGCACCGTCGTGCTTGCGCCGACCGCGCCCGGCCAACCCATTGCCGGCCCCTTTGCTCCGGGCCAGGCCCGCGAGCGCATTGCCGGCCTCAACCCGGAGCCATTCGCGCCGAACCGCAAGGCGCTGGCGGAAGCGCTCGACAAAGATCTCGCCGCCGATGCGGGTTACACGGTGGTCTGGCTCACCGATGGCCTCGACTACGGCGACAGCGCGGAGTTCGCCAACACCCTCGCCGCCCTCGCCGGCGGCGGCGGCAGCTTCACCGTTCTGCGCCCTGCGCGCAACGACGCCCCGCTTGCGCTTGGCCTTGCCACCGGCGAAGCCGGCCAGCTCTCGGCCCGCGTGCTGAGCGGCATCGACGGCGCGCGCTCCGGCGTGGTCAAGGCCGTCACCGGGCGCGGCGAGCCGCTCGGCGAGGCCGCCTATACGATCGCCGCCGACAAGCGCGAGGCCACCGCGCGTTTCGAGCTTCCGCTCGAGATCCGCAACCAGGTCGCGCGCATCGAGATTTTGGGCGAGCGGTCCGCCGGTGCCGTGCATCTGCTCGATGCGCGTTCGCAATGGCATCGCGTCGGCATCATTTCCGGCGAATCGCGCGAGGCCGCGCAGCCGTTGTTGTCACCGCTCTATTATGTGCAGCGCGCACTCTCGCCCTATGCCGATGTCATTCGCCCCAATGAGGTCAGCGCCGCGACCGCCGTGCATGAGTTGATCGAGCAGCGCGTCTCGACCCTTGTGCTCGCCGACATCGGCAAGCTGCTTCCCGGCACGCAAGAGGAGCTCGACACTTGGCTGAAGGAAGGCGGTGTGTTGATCCGCTTCGCCGGACCGCGCCTGGAGCAAGGCGGTGACGAACTGCTTCCCGTGCCTCTGCGTCGCGGCGGCCGGTCCCTCGGTGGCTCGCTCTCCTGGAGCTCGCCCCAGCCGCTCGCGCCCTTCGAGGACAAAAGCCCCTTCCGCGGCCTCAACATTCCCGAGGACGTGAAGGTGAACCGCCAGGTCCTCGCCGACCCGACCGGCATGGGCGATGCCGAGATCTGGGCGGCGCTCGCCGACGGCACGCCCCTCGTCACCGCAAAGAAGGAAGGCGACGGTTGGGTGGTCCTGTTTCACATCACCGCCAATTCGGACTGGTCGAGCCTTCCGCTCTCCGGCCTCTTCGTCGAGATGCTGCGCCGGGTGGTGAGCATCGTCCCGAGCAAGGCGGCCAGGCAGAGCGGCGAGCAAGGGACGTCGGTCGAGGCCGGCAGCGCCGCCGCAACCGCCTCCGCCGCGCTGCCGCCGATCCAGACCCTCGACGGCTATGGCCAGCTGACCTCGCCGCCGGCGCGGGCCGCGCCCATCGCGCCGGACAAGATCGATACGAGCAGCCCGAGCCCCGACCATCCGCCCGGCTATTACGGTCCGTCCGGTTCGGCCCGCGCGTTCAACATCGTGAATTTCAGCACGATGCTGAAGCCGCTGCCGGCGATTGAGGGCGCCGCCGAGATGAGCGGTTACACGCTGCGCAAGCCGGAGGCGCTGGATCCTTGGCTCTATATCGCCGCGCTCGCGCTTTTCGGCATCGACATGCTTGCCATGCTTGCGCTGAGCACGGGTTTGCGGTGGCGTCGCCGCACGGCGGCGGCCGCTGCGGTCGCCTTGCTCGCCATCCTTGGACTTCCGCTCGTCGTACCGGCCGCCCACGCGCAAGACATCTTGGATGTCCCGTCTGCTATGCCGGAGGCAACGCAAAGCGCGCCGCCATCCACCGGGTCGCCCACAGACGACTTCGCCCTGCAAGCCACGCTCAAGACGCATCTCGGCTATATCCGCACCGGCGATCCCGAGATCGATCGCACGAGCCATGAAGGCCTTTTGGGCCTGAGCAAGGTCTTGCGAGCCCGCACCGCGCTTGAGCCTGCCGAGCCGATGGGCGTCGATATCGAGAAGGACGAGCTCGGCTTTTTCCCGATCCTGTACTGGCCCGTGCGCGAAGATGCGGAGGCCATGTCCGACGCGACGCTTGCGAAGGTCGACGCCTATATGAAGCAGGGCGGCCTCATCGTCTTCGATACGCGCGATCAGAACGGTGCCGTCACCGGCGGCAGCCTGCAAGGCGAGGCGCTGACCCGGCTGATCGGCAAGCTCGACATCCCGCCGCTTGAGCCCGTGCCTGGCAATCACGTCCTCACCAAATCGTTCTACCTGATGCGCGACTTCCCCGGCCGCTTCGACGGCGGCGCGCTCTGGGTCGAGGCCGAGCCTGCGGGCGATGAGGAGCGCGCCGAGCGGGCGCGCCGTACCGACGGCGTGAGCTCCATCGTCATCACCTCCAACGATCTTGCCGGCGCCTGGGCGCTCGACTCCTCGAACCGGCCGCTTTTTCCGGCCGTCCCCGGCGGCGAGGTCCAGCGCGAGATGGCGTTCCGCGCCGGCGTCAACATCGTGATGTACGCGCTGACCGGCAACTACAAGGCCGACCAGGTTCACGTTCCTGCCCTCCTCGAAAGGTTGGGCCAGTAGGATGAAGTGGACCCTCGAGTTCCTGCCGCTCGTGCCTTGGCCCGTTTTCTGGGTGCTGGCTGGCGTTGGCGTGTTCCTGCTCGCGCTCCTCTTTTGGCGCTCGCGCCGCGGCGCCGTGCTGCGCCTTGCGAGCTTCGTTCTGCTCATGCTCGCGATCGCCAACCCGCAGCTCAAGCAGGAGGATCGCGAGGCCCTCAACAACATCGTCGCCGTCGTCGTCGACGAGAGTCAGAGCCAATCCATTGCTGGTCGCACCAACCGCACCGAGGAACTCCGCAAGGAACTCGGTGAGAGACTGAAGACGATTCCCAACCTCGACGTCCGCTGGGTACGCTCCGCCTCGACGTCCGGCGACTCCGATCGCGACGGGACCATGCTCTTCACCGATCTCGCCCAAGGCCTGTCGGATGTGCCGCGCGACCGCCTCGCCGGCGCCATCCTCATCACCGAGGGCGAGGTGCATGACGTACCCGGCACCGCTGCGGCGCTTGGCTTCGAGGCACCGGTTCATGCCCTCCTTACCGGCAAGCCGGGCGAATATGATCGCAGGCTTGAGGTCGTCGCCGCCCCCCGTTTCGGCCTTGTCGGCGGCGAGCAGACCTTCGAGGTCAAGGTCACCGAGACCGCCAAGGGCAGCTCCGACACGGCCAACATCACGATCACGCGGCAAGGCCAGTCTCCGGAGACGCGCGGCGTGCGCATCGGCGAGCCGGTGCAGGTGCCCGTCACCATCGATCATGCCGGGCCGAACATTGTTGAGATCGAAGTCGAACCCGCCAAGGACGAGCTCACCGAGATCAACAACCGCGTCGTGCTGACCGTCGAGGGCGTGCGCGAGAACCTCCGCGTGCTGCTTGTCTCCGGCGAGCCGCACTCCGGCGAGCGTACCTGGCGCAACATGCTGAAGTCGGATGCGTCCGTCGATCTCGTCCACTTCACCATTCTGCGGCCGCCGGAAAAACAGGACGGCACGCCGATCAATCAGCTTTCGCTGATCGCGTTTCCCACGCGCGAACTGTTTCAGGAGAAGCTCGAAGAGTTCGATCTGATCATCTTCGACCGCTATCAGCGCCGCGGTGTCCTACCGCTGCTCTATCTCGAAAATGTCGCGCGCTATGTCGAGCGCGGCGGTGCCGTCCTCGTCTCCGCCGGCGACGATTACGCCTCCCCTTTGAGCCTTTACCGCACGCCGCTCGGTCAGGTGCTGCCGGCCGTCCCCACCGGCAAGGTCGTGGAGAAGCCGTTCAAGCCCGCCCTCACCGAGCTTGGCGCCAAGCATCCCGTGACCAACGACCTGCCCGGAGCGTCGGGCGCCGAGCCTTCCTGGGGTCGCTGGTTCCGCGTCGTCGACGTGAACCCGCAAGATGCCGAGGTGCTCATGAAGGGCGC
>DASQLE010000577.1:0-2467 GCA_035630175.1 Beijerinckiaceae bacterium | reverse complement strand
GATCGCGACCGGCGACGTCGTGTGGCCCGACGCGCAAGGCCTCGTCATCCTCGCCTACGTGACGCTGTTCCCCTCGCTCCTGTCGCAGCTCTTCTTCATGCGCGGCGTCGAGCTCATCGGCCCCGGCCGCGCCGGCCTGTTTGTCAACCTCGTGCCGGTGTTCGGCGCCATCCTGGCCGTCGGCCTCCTCGGCGAGCCGTTCCGCCCCTACCACGCCCTCGGCCTGGCGTTGGTCCTCGGCGGCATCTGGCTGGCGGAGCGGCGGTAAGACCGATCGTGCCTACTCGGCTTGAAGATGGGCTTCGCCGATCGCCTGATGAGATCAAACAAAGCTGGATCCCCTTCCCTCGCTCCGCTCGCCGGGGATGACGGCTAAAACGCCAGCGGCTTCGCCTGCTTGACGCCGGGGATGGTCTGGATCTTGGACAGCACCTCGCGCGGCACGGCGCCGTCAACCTCGACGAGCGCCACCGCCGAGCCGCCCGGCTTGTCGCGGCCGAGTGCGAAGGTGGCGATGTTGACGCCGGCGTCGCCGAGCGTCGTCGCGAAGCGGCCGATGAAGCCGGGCTTGTCCTCGTTGGAGATGTAGAGCATCGAGGGCGCGAACTCGGCGTCGACGTTGATGCCCTTGATGTTGACGACGCGCGGCTTGCCGTCGGCGAAGACCGTGCCCGAGAGCGCCCGCTCCTGCCGCTCGGTGACGACCCCGACCGTGATGAGCGAGTCGTAATCGCCCTCCGCCTCCCGCGTCGTTTCCTCGATGACGATGCCGCGCTCCTTGGCGATGCTCGGCGCCGAGACGACGTTGATATCGGCCAGCATGGGCCGCAGGATGCCGGCGACGACGGCGCTGGTCAGCGCCTTCACCTTCATATGCGCGACCTCGCCCTGATAGGTGATCTTGACGACCTTGAGCCCGCTCTCGGTGAGCTGGCCGGCGAACGAGCCGAGCCGCTCCGCCAGCGCGATGAAGGGCCTCAGCTTCGGCGCCTCCTCGGCCGTGATCGACGGGAAGTTGACGGCGTTGGAGATGGCGCCCTGGAGCAGGTAGTCGGACATCTGCTCGGCGATCTGCAGGGCGACGTTCTCCTGCGCTTCCGTGGTCGCAGCGCCGAGATGCGGCGTGCAGACGACGTGCGGATGGCCGAACAACGGGTTGTTCTTGGCCGGCTCCTCGGTGAAGACGTCGAAGGCGGCGCCCGACACCTGCCCGGAATCGAGCGCCGCGCGCAGCGCCTCCTCGTCGACGAGCCCGCCGCGGGCGCAATTGACGATGCGCACGCCCTTCTTGGTATGGGCGATGCTTGCAGCCGAGAGGATGTTCTTCGTCTTGTCGGTGAGGGGCGTGTGCAGGCTGATGACGTCGGCGCGCCGCAGCAGCTCGTCGAGCTCGACCTTCTCGACGCCGAGAAGCAGCGCCCGCTCGCGCGACAGGAACGGGTCGAAGGCAATAACGCGCATCTTCAGGCCGAGCGCCCGGTCGGCGACGATCGAGCCGATATTGCCGCAGCCGATCACGCCAAGCGTCTTGCCGGTCAGCTCGACGCCCATGAAGCGGTTCTTCTCCCACTTGCCGGCCTGCGTCGAAGCGTCGGCCTGGGGGATCTCGCGGGCGAGCGCGAACATCATGGCGATGGCGTGCTCGGCGGTCGTGATGGAATTGCCGAACGGCGTGTTCATGACGATGACGCCGCGCGCCGTCGCGGCCGGAATGTCGACATTGTCGACGCCGATGCCGGCGCGGCCGATGACCTTCAGGCTCTTGGCCTTCTCCAGGATCTTCGGCGTCACCTTGGTGGCGGAGCGGATGGCGAGGCCGTCGTAATCGCCGACGACCTCGGCCAGCTTGTCCTTGTCCTTGCCGAGATCCGGCTGGAAATCGACGGCGACGCCGCGGTCCTTGAAGATCTGCACGGCGGCGGGCGAGAGGGCATCGGAGATGAGAACGCGAGGGGCGGGCATTGGGGGCACCTCTAAAATTGACGTCATCCTCGGCCGGAGCCGCAGGCGAAGAGCCGAGGACCTCGGGACGAGAGTAGCGCTTCGATCAGAATGAGGTCCTCGGGCCGTCGCTGCGCGCCGCCCGAGGATGACGTTGCGGGCGTTACGCCGCCTTGGCGAGCTTGGCCTTTTCCTGGGCGAAGGCCCAATCGAGCCACGGCGTCAGGGCGTCGAGGTCATGCGCCTCGACGGTGGCGCCGCACCAGATGCGCAGGCCCGGCGGCGCGTCGCGATGGGCGCCAATGTCGTAGGCGACGCCCTCCGTCTCGAGACGCGCGGCGATGCCCTTGGCGACCGCCGCCACCGCCTCCAGGCCGCCGGCGACCACGTCGGGGTCGACGATCGACAGGCACACGCTCGTGTTGGAGGCGATCTCCGGCCGGCGGGCCAGGTTCTCGACCCACGGCGCGGTCGCCAGCCAATGCGCGATCACCTTGGCATTCTGATCCGCCTTGGCGATCAGCGC
>DASQLE010000576.1:0-8535 GCA_035630175.1 Beijerinckiaceae bacterium | reverse complement strand
CCGCCCGCTCGACAAGCCGATCGCCGCCTCGGGCGGCACCGCCATCCTCACCGGCAACATCGCCCCGCACGGATGCGTGATGAAGCCGCCGGCGGCGGAGCCGCGCCTGCTCCAGCACACCGGCCCCGCCCTCGTCTTCGACACCTACGACGCCATGAGCGCGGCGGTGAATGATCCCGACCTCGACGTGACGCCCGACCACATCATGGTGCTCCGCAACGCCGGCCCGATCGGCGGGCCGGGCATGCCGGAATGGGGCATGCTGCCGTTGCCCAAGAAGCTGCTGCAGCAGGGCATGCGCGACATGCTGCGCATCTCGGATGCGCGCATGAGCGGCACGAGCTACGGCGCCTGCATCCTGCACGTATCGCCCGAAGCCTATGTCGGCGGCCCTCTTGCCGCCGTTCGCAACGGCGACCGGATTACGGTCGATGTGCCGAAGCGCTCCATTCATCTTCACCTCGACGACGCCGCCATCGCCGAGCGCCTGAAAAGCTGGTCGCCGCCGTCGCGCGATTATCCGCGCGGCTACAACCGGCTCTTCGCCCAGCATGTCAGCCAGGCGCACGAGGGCTGCGACTTCGATTTCCTGGAAGGCGCCGGCGGCATCCCGGAACCGGAGATCCACTAGATCGCGCCTTACCGCCGTCATTCCGGGGCGGCCCGCAGGGCCGAGCCCGGAACCCACGACTGGGTGATACGCGTCGAGCTTGTTCGTGGGTTCCGGGTTCGCACTGCGTGCGCCCCGGAATGACGGATGATGGGGCGGCGGCCTTCGACCGCACCTTGCCGGATGCGCCGTTTTGCACGAGCTTGGAGCGGCGGCCCGCATCCGGCTCACGCAAAGGCCGGATGCGTGGCTCGCACCAACGAAAGCACAAGGGAGGGTCAGATGCGCAAGTGGATCGTCTCGGCGCTGGCGGTGCTCGCGGCGGTCGGTGCGGGGCAGGCTCAGGACGCCTGGCCGCAGCGCCAGGTGGTGATCGTCGTGCCGTTCACGGCCGGCGGCACGACGGACATGTTCGGGCGCATCTTCGCGCAGGCGATGCAGCAGGCCTACGGGACCCCGTTCGTCGTGGAGAACAAGGCCGGAGCGGGCGGCACGGTCGGCGCCGCGTCGGTCGCGAGGGCGGCGAAGGACGGCTACACCCTGCTCGTCGGCACGGCGAGCACGCACGCGATCGGCCCCTTCGTCTTCAAGAATCCCGGTTACGACGCCGAGCGCGACTTCCAGACCGTCAGCCTGTTCGCGCTCGTGCCGAACCTGCTCGTCGTCACGCCCAAGGTGCCGGCCAAGACCGTGCCGGAATTCATCGCCTACGCGAAGGCGAACGCGGGCAAGCTCAGCTACGGCACATCCGGCGTCGGCTCGTCCCAGCACCTCGCGGCGGAACTGTTCCAGATCATGACGGGCACGAAGATGAGCCACGTGCCGTATCGCAGCTCCGGCGAGATCGTGAACGCTCTCGCCGGCGGGCATATCGATCTGTCCTTCGACAACATGACGCTCGCCTGGCCGCAGGCTCAGGCCGGCACCGTGCGCGCGCTCGGGGTCACGAGCCCGCAGCGGAGCCCGACCGCCCCGGACGTTCCCGCCATCGCCGAAACGCTGCCCGGCTACGATGCGTCGACCTGGCATGGATTGTTCGCGCCGGCCGGCACGCCGCGGGCGCTCGTCGAGAAGATGGCCGGCGACGTCAAGCGCATCTACGAGACGCCGGAGGTGCAGGCCAAGCTGAAGGAGATCGGCGCCGTGCCCTCGCCGATGACGCCGGACCGGTTCGCCGAATTCGGCGCCGCCGAGCGCAAGCGATATCAGGAGATCGTCAAGGCGGCGGGCCTGCAGCCGCAATGAGTATGTAGACGGCCGCGGACTAGCGGCGCGAGCGGCTCTTGCCGGTCACGGCTCCGGTCGCCTCCACGTCGGCAGCGGTATCGGGAGCGCTCTGGGCCAGACGCCCGCCGGCTCCGGCCGTGTCGGCGCTCCAGGCGTTGTTCTCGCCGACCGGCAAGCTCGCCAAGAGCTTGCGCGTCGCTTTCGCCATCGTCTTGGACCGTGAGGCGGACACGAAATCCGCCATCGCATGGCGCGTCCCGTGATCGCCCGTGAAGACACGCGGGCCGTCGGGGAACATGACGATGTCGCCCTTGCGCAGGGTCGGATCGCGTAGAAGCGTGGCGAGCGGATTGGGGCGCTGCAACGGGTCGGCGGCCTTGAGGACGGGTGCCGGCTGCTCCGGCAGCCGCACGACTTGCGTTTTCGCCGGAGTTGCCCGGCGCGCCTGCCGCGCGGCGCGTCTCGCGGCCCGGCGCTCGCCCCAGTCGGGTGACGGCGCGAAATTGTCGTAGCCGCGGCTCATCGACCGGATCACATCCCAGAAGCCGCTATCCTCCGCGCGCGCCGGCCATCCCGTCGCGGCGCCGAAGGTGATCGCCGCTGCCGCGAACGCGCTGAGGTGGATTGCACGCGTCGAACGACGCGTCGCTGCCGGTGTCGATCTGCCGCCTGTTCTGATCATCGTGCTCGCCGCGCTTTGCGAGGCAACCGACGGGGACGGGGCCGGGTTCCAGCTTGAGCATAAGGATCGTCGAGCCAGCGTGAGCGTACCGCGGCGGCACTGAAGCGGCGTCAGGGTCGGGCTTGACCCGACCATCTCGCTCCTGGTGAGGCGCCCCCTCCCGCCTGAATCCTCGGGGTCTCCGCCGCGCTTCGCCCGAGGATGACGATGTAGGCTAGACGCGCGCGGTCTCGTGCTGCGGCACGCAGAGACGGAACGGCGCCGTTGCCGGAGCCGCATCGACATCGCTGCAGGGCTCGAAGCCGAGCGCCTCGATGCACCCTGCGCGCGGGCTCATCTCGACGGCAAGGCGCGTATTCCAGTTGCGCACGGGCGGTACGGTCCAGGCGAACGGCTCGGCGCCATGCGCCGCCGCCTGTTCGATCGCCTGACGCCGCACCGTGCTGTCGAGCCGGCGGTCGGTCAGATAGCAGGGGCGGGCTTCCCACGCGTCGTCGGCGACGCGCCAGTCGTTCGCCACCGAACCTTCGCCGCGATGGATGACGGCGTCGCGCTCGCGCCGCTCGATCACGGCGATCTCGCCGCGGGCGCAGCCGACGAGCGTGAACAGCACGGGACGGGCAAGCTCGATCCCGGCGAGCATCGCGAGCGCCGTCTCGAAGTCCGCCGCGGTCTCGAAGGTGTGCCGCAGCAGGTGCAGCGGCGGCATGCCTCTTTCCCGGAGGAGCGTGCGCGACAGGTTGCGCAGATAATCGACCGGCCGCAGCATGTTTGCGCGGGTGCGGCGGAACAGGGGCGCTTGGTTGATGGCGGCGGCGAAGCGCCCCGGCGCCATGGCGGTGAGCGTGCCGACGGCGCCGGGCCAAGTCGCGTCGTAGAATTCGCCGGCCGGTCCGGCGCGGCGCGCGACCACGACCGCGCGTCCGAGACCGAGGAACGGCCAATCGAGGGTGCGGCGCAGCACCGGGCCGCCGTTGGCCCCTTCGCGTGCGAGGGTCGTGCAGCCGTATTCGTAGGAGATGTTGATGGCGTAAAGGCCGGCGACTCCGGCGCGCTTCGCAGCTGCGTCGAGCTCCGCCAGATAGGGCGACGCGCTGCGCGCCAGCCAGCGCCGCGCGATGCGATCGGCGATCGGCAAGGCCGGCAGGATCGCTGCCTTGAACGGTCCGAAGACGGCGTCGCGAAGCGCGCGCACCGAGGCCGGATCCGCCAGGGCAAGCGGATCGGAGCGCGCGTCGACAAGCGGGATCGCGGGAAGCGGCGCGCGATCCATGCGGCAGGCGGCCCGATCAAATTCCCGCTATTGCTGGGGAGCGGGCTGGACCGGCTGCGGCGGCGCAGCAGGCGCCGGCGGCGACGGCGCGCTTTCGGCTGTGGGGCTCGGCACGACGAGCTGCTTGCGGGCGTCGGAGAGCTTGGTCTCGGCGTCGATGATCTCCTGCCGGATGGCTTGCAAGCGGGCTTCGAGCTCGCGCGATTGCTGCAGCCTCTGCTCGGCCTGGGCGATGGCGGCGGTCTTGTCGCCCAGCTCCTGGCTGAGACGCGTCAGGTCGTTGCGCATCTTGGCTTCGTTCTGACGCGCCTCCTCGAGGCGGCGCCCGACATCGGCGAGTTCCTGGGTGCGGGCGCCGATGCTCTGCTCGACGGTGCCGACCTCGCTCTTCAGGGCGGCGACACGCTGCTCCACCTGCTGGGTCTGGCCCTGCAGATCGGCGAGGCGCCCTTCCTGCTGCTGAGCGGCCTGCTGGGCGGCCGCGGCCTGCGTTTGCGCCTGCGCGAAGGTTTGCTGGTTTTGCGCCGCCTGCTGCTGCGCCGCCGTGAGCTTCGTCTGCAGATCGGCCAGGGAGCCGCTGGCGCGGCGGTGCTGGTCGAGCTCGGAGCGGAGCGAGGCCTCGATGCTCCTCAGCTGGCGGATTTCGGCTCGGTAGCGGCTGGCGTTCCTGACCTGGACGATGGCGAGGATGATCGCCACGGCGAGGAGCGCCAGGAGGCCGAGGGTGAGAGGTCGTCGCAACTCGGAACGGTAATCGATGGCCATGAGGGGCTCCAAGGGCTGGGGCGAGGCTAAGCTACTCTCTTGGGCAGTCAACCGTGCCCGAGGAGCCGCTCTTTAACGCTCTATTAACCGCAACGTTCTTCAGTCCAAGCTGGAAAACCGAAATCAGGGTTCGGGAGCATCGGATGAGCGCCAGCTCGGAGAGGGTCGTTCCCCTATCGCCAGGGGTCCACGACGGGCATCGGGCCGAGAGCGCCGCCCCTCCGCAGGGGAATCGTGACTGGTCGGCTTCGCTGAACCTGATCAAGCGGGCGGGCGAGACCGTCAAGGCGGCCGAGGACCAGACCCATAAGGTGATGTCGCGCGCCGAGGCGATGCTGCAACGCGCCAACGAGGAGCTCGAAGCCGCCCATCACAGGATCGCCGTCGCCGAGGAGCGCATGCGAGCGGCCGAGATGCGCGCCGAGCGGGCGGAGATGCTGGCCAGGGAAGCTCAGGTGACGTCGGAGCAGGCCGAGGCGCGCGCCCGCGACGCGGAGGAATGGCTCGACCGCATCCACCGCACCATCGTCAGCGAATTTCCGCCGTCGCACCCAGCCGCTCGTTAGCGTCACTCCTCGCGACAGCCATAATCGGGCACGCCGAGGTCGGCGCTTGCTCAAAGCTTAAGCAGATCGTGTCGCCATTGCCGGCGGATTGGGCGAGGAGATCGTCCCCCGAGATCGGACGGCCCTGCATCGGGACGAGCAGCGGCGGTCCTCAATACGGAAGCTTGTCGGCCTTCTCGCGCCATTCCGCGAACACCGCATCCGCCTCGGGCAGGGACATCCTGTTCGTCGGGATCTGCCGGCGCTCGACCGGCTTCGCCAGTTCCCGGTAGATGACGTCGTCGTCGAAGCCGATGGCGGCGGCGTCCTCGCGCGAGCTGGCGAAGGTGATGCGGTCCAGCCGTGCCCAATAGATCGCGGCCAGGCACATGGGACATGGCTCGCAGCTCGCGAAGATTTCGCACCCGTCGAGGGAGAACGTGCCGAGCGCCTCGCAGGCGCGGCGGATCGCCGTGACCTCGGCATGGGCGGTGGGATCATTCGCGGAGGTGACGCAGTTCCAGCCTTCGGCCACGATCCGCCCGTCCTTGACGATGGCGGCGCCGAAGGGCCCGCCGGCCCCCTCCCGCATGCGCTCCGCCGCGAGCCGGACGGCGTGACGCAGGAAGCCGCGTCTCTCATCAGCATCCATGGCGTGCGTTCCTTCTAGAGAATGCTGCCGAATACGCTGCGCGACCCTCATGAAAAAGGCCGCGCAGGATGCGCGGCCGAGTCTAGGGAGGAAACGCCCAAGCGGGCAAAGATCGTTCGCAAGAGCGATGCCAGGATGGAGCGCATGCGACCGCTCGCCCCAGCTATGCGGCCTCGAAGCGGATGTCCTGCGCGCCCTTCCACAAGGTGGTGCGGCCGAGCTCGTATAGGTTTTCCATGCCCGAGACGATCGTCAGAAAATGGTTGCCGGCGAGCTGCCCCATCTTGCTGGCGAAATGGACGCCGCCATAGGCGAGAAGGATTTCCGTCTCGCTGATCCCGCCCGGATACAGGATGATCTGGCCTGGCGCCGGATAGCTCGTGTGGTTCTCGTAGCCGACCCCAAAATCGAGATCGCCGAGGGGCATCCACACCCCCTCCCCGCTCCAGCGCACGTGCACGATCTTGCTCTCGAACGGAAGCGCCTTGCAGAAAGCGGCGCAGGTCTTGGGCGCCGCCGCCTGCTCGAGACGGGCGGTGAACTGGAACGGGCCGGCCGTCACGCGAAGCTGGTCCATGATGGATCCTTGGTTATGGGGAAGCGAAGCGATGCAAGCCCGCGGCCGATCAATGCGGCGAGCCGGACGCGGCGTACGGTGAAATCTCGCGTTCGAGAACGCGTCCGAAACCTTTCTCGCCGACGACGCGACCGCCTTCGGCGACCACCTTGCCGCGGGCGATCGTCATCACCGGCCAGCCGGTGACAGTGAAATCCTCCCACGGCGTGTAATCGGCGCCGTGATGCAGGATGTCCTGGCGAATGGTTTCGACCCGCGTCGGATCCCACAAGGTGATGTCGGCGTCGAAGCCAATGCCGATCGAGCCCTTCTTCGGGTAGAGCCCGTATAGCTTGGCGTGATTGGTCGATGTCAGCTCGACGAATTTCTGCAGCGAGATGCGCCCCTTCGAGACGCCTTCCGAGAACAGGATCGGCAGCCGCGTCTCGATTCCCGGGATGCCGTTCGGCACCCAGCGGAACGAGGTGCGCCCTTTGGGCGTCAGCTTGCCCTGCGGGCTGTCGTAGCGGAACGGGCAATGGTCCGACGAGAAGGTCTGAAACACGCCGGACTTCAAGCCCTCCCAGATGGCGGCCTGGCTCTCGGCGTCGCGCGGCGGCGGCGAACACACGTATTTGGCGCCGCTCATGTCCATGTTCAGGCCTTGCAGGCTCTCGGCCGTCAGCGTGATGTATTGCGGGCAGGTCTCGGCGTAGATCTTGAGACCGCGGCTCTGCGCCCAGCGGATCTGCTCCATCGCCTCGCGCCCGGAGACGTGCACGATCATGATCGGCACGTCGACCAGTTGCGCATGGCTGATGGCCCGGTGCGCGGCCTCGCGCTCGACGATCTCGGGGCGCGAGACCGCGTGATAATAAGGCGCGGTGGAGCCCTCGCGCTCTAGCCGCTCGGTCATGAACTTGATGGCGTCGTAGCCTTCCGCGTGTACCATCACGAGCGCGCGCTCGCGGCGCGCGACGTCGAACACCTCGAGAAGCTCGCGGTCGTTGAGGACGAGATCGTCATAGGTCATGAAGACCTTGAACGAGGTGTAGCCCGCCTTGAGCAGCGCCGGCAGCTCCTGGCCGAGCACTTCCGGCGACGGGTCCGAGATGATCAAGTGGAACGCCACGTCGATCAGGCATTCGCCTTCCGCCTTGGCCCGGTATTCCTCGACGCAGGCGCGCAGCGAGGTGCCGCGGATCTGCATGGCGAACGGCATCACGCAGGTGTTGCCGCCCGCCGCGGCCGCCGCCGTGGCGGAGGCGAAGTCGTCGGCCATGACGATGTCGGGGCCGGCCGGCTGCGCGATATGGACATGGCTGTCGATGCCGCCCGGCAGCACGAGGAGACCGGAGGCGTCGATCTCCCGCGCGGCCCCTTCGACCGCGTCGCTGACCGTGACGATCCGCCCGGCCTGAACGCCGATATCGGCCCGGAAGATGTCTGCCGCGGTCACGACCGTGCCGCCCCGGATCGCCAAGTCGAGCGCTGCCATGGAGCCTCCCGCCGCGGATGCCGGCCTGGCCGGCGCACGGTCCAAAGATTTGTTTTGAACCACGCGCCGCTGCTCAGCAACTGCTCACTTGCCTCCCGACGCAGCCGGCTGACGGCGCAGCCCGCCTTATGCTCCGGCTCGCGAAGGCGAACGCGCTTGCAAGGCCTCGGCGAGATGCGGAGACAAGCCGATCGAAGCGGTCGGCGGCGCCGGGGCGAGCGTCCGCTCTCGCTGGCCGGGACCCTGCGAGGCGAGCGCGAGCACGGCGCGCAGTGCCGTCTCGAAGGAACAGAGAACCGGAATCGGGACCCTGTCGGCGATGGGCACTGCCAGGCCGGCGAGCCCGGCGCCGCCGAGGATGACCACGTCGGCGCCGTCCGCCTCGACGGCCGCACGGGACTCCGCCGCGAGAGCGGCGAGGCTGCCGTCGGGATCGCGCGCGATGTCGCCGCCGGTTTGCGGGAGGCAGCGCACGCTCGCCAGCCTGTCGGCCAAACCGAGCTGGGCGACGAATTCCTCAAGCATGGGTTTCCACAGGAGCCCGCCCGTGACGATGGCGAAGCGGCGTCCGCGCCGGCAGGCCTCATGGCACGACGCCTCCGCCATGCCGACCACCGGAGCGGGGGACAGTTCCTTGAGCGCGGCGAGGCCCGGATCGCCGAAGCAGGCCAACAGGACGGCGTCGCAATCGGTCCCGTGCTCGGCAAAGGCGTCGAGCGCGGCGTGG
>DASQLE010000575.1:0-5456 GCA_035630175.1 Beijerinckiaceae bacterium | reverse complement strand
ATCAACGTGTCGGGCGCGGTCGTCGCCAAGAACGCGCCGAACAAAGACAATGCCATGAAGCTCATCGAATACATGACCTCGCCGGATGCGCAGCGCGTCTTCGCCGACGTCAATTACGAATACCCCGTGCGTCCCGGCATCGCGGTCAACCAGCTCGTCGCCTCGTTCGGTCCCTTGAAGCCCGACGCCATGACCGTGGCGGAGGTCGCCAAAATGCGGGCGAAGGCGAGCGAGCTTGTCGACAAGGTCGGCTTCGATCGCTAGATCACGATGCGTTTTGATCGCTCGATCAAAACGCATGAACGTGATTGATCCCAGAGAAATTGAGCATGATGTTCCTCCGAAAAGTGGTTCCCGCTTTTCGGCATCATGCTCTGAGCTGGCCTCTGGACCCCTGAGGGGACGACCCGATCCCTCTCGGGCTGTCCCGCAGCACGACGCCGGGCGCTTGGCCCGGCGTCCCGTTTTCGCCAGCGCCCCACGCTGGGCCGTGGCCGTCGCGGCCGGCACCGGTCTTCTCGTCCTCGCCCCGCTCGCCTCGCTGCTCGCCACTGCGCTCGCGCCGACGGGAGACGTGGCCCGCCAGCTCGTCGCCGACATCCTGCCGAGCGCGCTGCTCGAAACCGCGCTCCTTCTCGGCGGCGTCGCCCTGGTGGCGGGCGCAGTTGGCACGGGCGCGGCGTGGCTCGTGAGCGCGCACGACTTCCCGTTGCGGCGCCTGCTCGCCTGGCTTCTGCCGCTGCCGCTGGCGGTGCCGACCTACCTCACGGCCTATGTCTATGTGGACCTGCTCGACGCGGCCGGGCCGGTGCAGTCCGCGCTGCGCAGCCTGATGGGCTGGCGCTTGCGCGGCGAATACTGGTTCCCGGAGGTGCGCTCGCTGCTTGGTTGCGTGCTCGTGATGTCCTTCGTGCTCTACCCTTACGTCTACATCACGGCCCGGGCGATGTTCCTGACCCAGAGCGCCGCCATGCTGGAGGTCGCGCGTACGCTCGGCGCAAGCCGTTGGGAGCTGTTCCGCAACGTGGCCGTGCCGCTGGCGCGGCCGGCTCTGGCCGTCGGGCTGTCCCTGGCGCTCCTCGAAGCCCTCAACGACATCGGCGCCGCCGAATATCTCGGCGTCCGCACCCTCACCGTTTCGATCTTCACGACCTGGCTCAATCGCGGCAGCCTGCCGGCTGCGGCGCAGATTGCCTGCGCCATGCTGGCCGTCGTGGCGGCGCTCATCGTGCTCGAGCGCAGGGGGCGGCAGAACCGCCGCTATGCCGGCTCGGCGCGCCGCGCCCGGGTGGCGCGGCCGGTGCGCCTCGCGCCGCTGCCCGGGATCCTGGCCGCGGCGGCTTGCGCGCTGCCCGTGCTGCTCGGCTTCGTCGTTCCGGCGGCGTTCCTCGCCAACGAGGTCGGGGCGCGCGGTCTCGTCGTCCAGCTGGACCTCACCTTCCTGCGCCATCTGGCGACGAGCCTCGCGCTGGCCGGCGGCGCCACGGCTGCGGCGCTGATCCTCGCCGTCGTCGTTGTCACCACCGCGCGCTTCGCGCGGCACGCGCTGACGGACAGCCTGAAGGCCGTCGCCGGACTCGGCTACGCGGTGCCCGGGACCGTGCTGGCGATCGGATTGTTCGGTCCGCTCGTTGCCGTCGACAGCCTTCTGAACAGTGTTTGGCGCACCCTGACCGGCGAGCGGCTCGGCCTCGTCGTGATGGGCTCGGCTGGCGCCATTATCCTCGCCTATGTGGTGCGCTTCCTGCCGATCGCGACCGGTTCCCTGTCGGCCGGCTTCGAGCGGGTCTCGGCCACTGTCGACGATGCGGCGCGCACCCTCGGGGCGCAGCCGCGCGAGCTCGTCATGCGCATCCAGATGCCGCTGTTGCGGCCGGCCCTGGCGAGCGCCGCTCTCCTCGTCTTCGTCGATTGCCTGAAGGAGCTGCCGGCGACGCTGCTGCTGCGCCCCCTCAACACCGAAACCCTGGCGACGCTCGTCTACGGGCACGCCTCGCGCGGCGCCTTCGAGGACGGTTCGCTGGCCGCCCTCGTCATCATCTTGGCCGGGCTGTGGCCGGTGATGCGCCTGACGCAAAGCGCCGAGGCGCGGCGCAAGCCCCGCCCCTCGCCTCTTCCCGCTTTGCCGTAGCGGTCAGGCGGCGGGCGCCGCCTCGTTCTTGAGAGCGACGCGGAATGCGCCTTCGGTCTTGGCGCGAATCTCGTCGACGGTGACGCCCGGCGCCAGCTCGACGAGCGCCATGCCGTCGCCGCCCTTCTTGTCGATGGTGAAGACGCCGAGATCGGTGATGACCATGTCGACCACGCCGGCGCCGGTGAGCGGCAAGGTGCAGCGCTTGAGCAGCTTCGGGTCGTCCTTGGCGACATGCTCCATGACGACGACGACCTTCTTGACGCCGGCGACGAGGTCCATGGCGCCGCCCATGCCCTTCACCATCTTGCCGGGGATCATCCAGTTGGCGAGATCGCCGTTCTCGGCCACCTGCATGGCGCCAAGGATGGAGAGGTCGATATGGCCGCCGCGGATCATGCCGAAGGAATCGGCGCTCGAGAAATAGCTCGTCGTCGGCAGCTCGGTGATGGTCTGCTTGCCGGCATTGATGAGGTCGGCATCCTCCTCGCTCTCGTATGGGAAGGGGCCCATGCCGAGCATGCCGTTCTCGCTCTGCAGCTGCACGCTCATGCCGTCCGGGATGAAGTTCGAGACGAGCGTCGGAATGCCGATGCCGAGATTGACGTAGAAGCCGTCGCGCAATTCCTTGGCGGCGCGGGCCGCCATCTGATCTCGGGTCCAGGGCATCAGACCTCCTCCCCTGCGCCGGCCGGCGCCGCGGCCTCGCTGCGCTTGCGCGTCGTGCGCTGCTCGATGTGCTTCTTGGCATTCGCGACGTGGACGATGCGCTGCACGAAGATGCCGGGCGTGACGATGTGATCGGGATCGATCGCGCCCGGCTCGACCAGATGCTCGACCTCGGCGACCGTGGCCTTGCCGGCGCTCGCGATCATCGGATTGAAGTTCCGCGCCGTCTTGCGATAGACGAGATTGCCCTCGGTATCGCCCTTCCAGGCATGCACGATCGAGAGGTCGGCGACGAGGCCGCGCTCCATGATGTAGTCCTCGCCGTCGAACTGGCGCACGTCCTTGCCTTCGGCGATGAGCGTGCCGGCGCCGGTCTTGGTGAAGAAGGCGGGGATGCCGGCGCCGCCGGCGCGGATGCGCTCGGCGAGCGTGCCCTGCGGATTGAATTCGAGCTCGAGGTCGCCGGCGAGGTATTGCTGCGCGAACAGCTTGTTCTCGCCGACATAAGACGAGATCATCTTCCTGATCTGGCGCGTCTCGAGCAGGAGCCCGAGGCCGATGCCGTCGACGCCGGCATTGTTCGAGATCACGGTCAGGCCCTTGACGCCCGACTCGCGGATCGCCTCGATCAGCGACCCGGGGATGCCGCACAATCCGAAGCCGCCCGACATGATCGTCATGTCGTTCTTGAGGAGCCCGGCGAGGGCCGCCCGCGCATCAGGATAGACTTTCTTCATCGGCGTTCCTTCGATCCCGGACAAACGCGGCGCGCCCCAGAGCAAGGCCGGATCGCTCCAGCCGATCCTGGAGCCCGCGGCCATGCTCGGCGAGGCGATCTCCCGGCCAGTCACGACGGCTTCTTAAAAGTGCGCGGCGAAGCCCGCAAGGGCGACGATATCCATGTTTTCGGGTCGGGATAGCCCCTTTTTGCGCCGCCGGCGCTCGAGAGAGCCCCCCGGTTGCGGCCGGACTTTGGACAAGTGCGCATCGGGGGGCTAAGGATTGGCCGGCTTTGAGCGGCTCGGCTCTTCGGCGGAGAGTTGGTCGCACCGAGGCTCGCGTCCGACAGGCCGCAGCCAAGAGTGATCGATCGAATGTCCCGTCGCGCCGGCTTAGCCGTGCTTCTTTCATGCTTCGTCGCGCTGGCCGCCGCGGTCGTTCCCTGGCGCGTGTCGTCGGACGCCTTGCGATCGGCCGTCTCGGCGCGGCTGCACGAGATCGCTGGGCTCGAGCTGACCGCAGCCGGCACCGCGACCCTCGCGATCTTGCCGGTTCCGCGGCTCGCTTTCGAGTCCGTCACGTTGACGTCCGCGAGCGGGACGCCCGTCGCGCGCGGCGGAACGTTGCGCGGCGAGCTCCGCATCCTGCCGTTGCTCGCCGGGCGTCTTCAATTCGCAGAGCTGGCGCTCACCGAGACGAGGATCGACATCGAGCTCGACGACGACCTGTACAATCTGCCGGACAGGGCTGTCGCCGCCCTGCGCGCGCGGCTCGATCCCGCCGGCGCACGAGGCCACGTGGCGCGCCTCGTCGTCAATGCGGCCGATCTCCGCCTCCACCATCAGCGCACCGGGTTCGCGACCGTCGTGCACGACATCCATGTTGCGGCCGAGTGGCCGACGCCGAATGCACCCCTTGAGGCCACCGGCTCGATGACCTGGCGCGGCGAGATCATCCAGATCAGAGGAGCTAGCATTCGGCCGGACGCGCTCGCGGCGGGCCGCGCGAGCCCCGTCAGGATCGACGTCAGCGCGCCTCTGGCCGGCTTCGCCCTCGCGGGCGAGTTGAGCGTCGACCGGCACCTTGTCGGCCGGGTCGCTTTCGCGACGCGCTCGCTGCGCGACTTCTCGATCTGGAGCGGCATGCCTTTGCCGCTCAGCGAGTTCGTCGGCGTGTTCGGACTCGACGGGGACGTACGCGTCGACCGTCAGGGCGCCTCATGGCCCGCGGTGCGGCTCACGCTCGGCCAAGACAAGCTTGACGGCGCGCTATCGTGGCGCGGCGAAGGCGGACGGGCGATCGTCACGAGCACGCTCGCGGCGGATCGGCTCGACCTGACAGGCGTTGCCGCCGCGCTCGCGCGCCTGCGCTCGGCGAGCGAGGGCTGGAGCGCGGACGGCTTCCATCCGCCGGCCCACGGCGGAACCGATCTTGACCTCCGCCTTTCCGCCGCCACCGCGCGCATCGGCTCCGTGCGCCTCGACGACGTGGCCGCCAATCTGTCGGTCAAGCCGGGCCGCTCCGAAGCGTCCGTGAACCGCGCCACCCTCAACAAGGGGGTCGCCAAGGGACGCGTCCTCCTCACCAGTGGCGGCGATGGTCTGGAGATCAAGGCGCAATCGACCTTCGAGCGGCTCGACCTGGCCGGGCTCCTGGCCGTTCTCGGCCTCGCCCGGTGGGCGAGCGGATCGGCGCAAGGCCAGTTCGCGCTCGAGGGTTCCGGCGACAATCCGGCCGAGTTCGTCAGGAGCCTGCATGGCCGCGCCCAGATGACGATCCGGGGAGGCGAGCTCGTTGGAATCGGCCTTGCCGATCTGCTCCGGCGGCGGGACGCGAGGGACGATGCGACGCCGGTCGTCTGGCAAGGCGGCCGCACCCCATTCGATCAGGCCTCCCTGCAAATGGCTATCGTCGACGGCGTGGCGACGATCAGCGA
>DASQLE010000574.1:0-11384 GCA_035630175.1 Beijerinckiaceae bacterium | reverse complement strand
TGACCATCGAGGGCGGCTGGAAACGCCTCTTTTCGATGACCGGCCTCGGCGTCTGTGCCAGCAAGGAACGGAACCTTGCGCGTCGGCTGGTGTTGGAGGGGGCGTGCCTGCGGCGATGATCGAAGATCAGCGCTCCTTGGTATGTCCGATGGGTAGCGATATTGAGACGGGGGAGCAGACCATCTACTCCAACCTGGTCGAGCTGCCGCCACCCTGCCTTGGTTCGATCGCATCGACGGACGCGCGGAAGGCAGGCGGAGCTTAAAAAGGGAAGACGTAGTGAAGGCAGACCTATCCCAGGCCGACGAGGATATCCTCTATCCGTCCAGCATTCCATTCGTCCTCCTTCACCTCGCGTGCTTTGCCGCCATCTGGACCGGCATCACGTGGCAGGCGGCGGCGATCGCCGTGGCTCTCTACTGGTTGCGGATGTTCGCCATCGGCGCCGGCTACCACCGCTACTTCTCGCACCGGTCTTACTCCACGAGCCGCGCGTTCCAGTTTATGCTGGCGTTCCTGTCGCAGACCACCGCCCAGAAGAGCGTCCTGTGGTGGGCGGCCAAACACCGCCACCACCACCTTCATTCCGATACCGAGCATGACGTCCATTCCCCGCGGCATCGAGGCTTCGTCTATGCGCATCTCGGCTGGATCTTCTCGAGCCGACATGACGAGGCGGATCTGTCCACGGTCAGCGATCTGGTGCGGTATCCGGAATTGCGCTGGCTGCACAGGTTCGAGCTTGCGCCCGCTTTGATCCTCGCCGGCCTGACCTTTCTCGTCGCCGGTTGGCCCGGCCTCGTCGTAGGGTTCTGCTGGAGCACCGTCGCGGTCTATCACGGCACCTTCTGCATCAACTCGCTCGCCCACGTGCACGGATCCCAGCGCTACGTCACCGGGGACGATTCCCGCAACAATTGGTTCCTGGCGCTCCTCACCATGGGAGAGGGATGGCACAACAACCATCATGCCTATCAGGCGAGCGCGCGGCAGGGCTTTCGCTGGTGGGAAATCGACCCGACCTATTATTGTCTTCGTCTCCTGTCGTGGGCCGGCATCGTCTGGGATCTGAAGACCCCTCCTCCGGCAGTGCTGCGGAACGAGCACCGGCTCGGGTCGAAAGTGATCGAGCGGGCAGCGGCCGATCTCGCTGCCACGTTCAACATCGAAGCGATCCTCGCATCATCGGGTTTTCTGACGGATTGCGCAGGACGGGAAGAGCTCCTCGGGAGCCCCTTGGATACCGAGGCCGTTTCCGAGAAGCCGACCGGATTGCATCGGCCCCGCTTGCCCACTCGCGAAGAGGTCGGAGAGCGGGCACGCACCATGTTCGTGAAGACGTGCTCGATCGACGCCATCGCGGCACGCGCGCACGGCATGATCATCGATGCGGTCGCGCAGCGTTCATCCCCGTCGGCGATCGGGCGGTAAACGCATGGCGGCGGTCGTGCTGGCCGTCGTCGTGCTGCCGTCCGTTTCGCGTAAGCGCGAGACGGTGTTTCACGAGGGCTGAACCAAGACGTCAGCCCGCGACGTCGTCGGTCAACGTGCGCATGACCGCGTAGAGACGCGGCTGCGCCTCGAAGCCGATGCCGGGCAGGTCGGGAAGATCGAGGGCGCCGTCATCGACGTGCATGCCGTCGGCAAAGCCGCCGAACTCGCCGAACACGCCGGGATAGGCTTCGCAGCCGCCGAGGCCGAGGCCGGCCGCGACGGCGAAGGACATCATGTTGCCGCCGTGCGGAAACAGGCACGAGCGGTTGCAGCCATGCGCCTCGACGAGATCGACGATGCGCCGGAAGGTGGAAAGGCCGTAGGCCTGCGGCGGGTCGACTTGCAAAATGTCGCGGCCGCGCCGGAAGCCGCCGAAGCGCAGGAGGTTCTGCACGTCCGGCACCGAGAACAGGTTCTCGCCGGTCGCGAGCGGCGGCGCGTAGGAGGCGGCGAGCTCGGCGAAGGTTGCGAGATCGTGCGGCCCGCACGGCTCCTCGAACCAGCGCAGGCGATACGGCGCCAGCGCCTTCGCGTAAGCGCGCGCGGTGTCCGGCGCCATGGCCGCGTTGGCGTCGACGGCAAGGTTCGCCGGGTCCTCGACGATGGCGAGCGTCGCCTCGATACGTCGCAGGTCCTGATCGAGCGGCGCGCCGCCGGCCTTGATCTTGACCATGCGGTAGCCGGCCTCGCGGTGGCGACGCACCTCGTCCTTGAGCTCCGCCAAATCCTCGCCGGGCCGATACCAGCCGCCGCCGACGTAGCACGGCACGCTCTCCGGGTGCCGGCCGTTATTGTAGCGGTCCGCCAGGAGGCGCCAGAGCGGGACGCCGGCGATCTTGGCGACCGCATCCCAGATTGCCGTCTCGATCGTGCCGATCGCGATCGAGCGCTCGGCGTCGCCGCCAGGCTTCTCGCGCAGCATCATGCGCGCCAGCACCTTGTCGGGATCGATGACGCCTGCCGCGTCGAGCAGCTCCTCGGGCGGCGCTGACAGAACGCGCGGAATGAAGCGCGCGCGCATGGCGGCGCCGCAGGCGTAGCGGCCGGTCGAGTTGAAGGCGTAGCCGACCACTGGCCGCGCTCCCCTCTGCACGTCCGTGACGACGGCGACGACCGAGGTCGTCATCTCGGAGAAGTCGAAGGCGGCGTTGCGCATGGTTGAGCGGACGGGGACGGCCTTCTCGCGGATATCGACGATGCGCAAAGCTTTACCCCGCCCGCCCGCTCAGCTCGCCTTGATGCCGGTCTCGGCCGTGAGAGCCTTCCATTTCGGCACCTCCTCGGCGATGCGCGCCTTGAGGCTGTCCGGCCCCTTGCCGATCACCTCGAAGCCGGCCTGCTGCAGGCGCTCGCGGATCTCGGGGCGGTTGACGATGGCCGTCGCCTCCTTGGCAAGGCGCTCGACGATGTCGCGCGGCGTGCCCGTCGGCGCGAGCAGCGCCTGGAACGTGTCCGACACCAGGTCGGCGTAGCCGAGCTCGACCAGGGTCGGCACGTTCGGCAAATCGAACCAGCGCTCGCGGCCGGTGACGGCCAGCGCCTTCAGCGCGCCCGACTGCACATGCGGATGCGCCGGAGGCAGCGCGGTCACCGCGACCGGCACGGTGCCGGCGACGATCGCCTGGATGGCGGGGCCCGCGCCTGCATAGGGCACATGCGTCATCCTGATGCCGGTGCGCAGCTTCAGCAGCTCGGCCGCCAGATGCGGCGTCGTGCCGACGCCGGGGCTCGAATAATTGAGGCGGTCGGGCTGCGCTTTGCTCATGGCGACGAGGTCTTGAACCGTGTTCACGCCGAGCTTCGGCTCGACGAGGACGACGTTCGGCGAGGTGCCGAGCTCGGCGACGGGCTCGAAATCCTTGAACGGATCGTAGGGCACCTGCTCGTAGAGCGCCGGGTTGAGCACATAGGCGCTCGAGGTCAGGAGCAGCGTGTAGCCATCCGGCTCGGAGCGCGCGGCGGCGCCGATGCCGATGTTGCCGCCGGCGCCGGCCCGGTTCTCGACGATGGCCGACTTGCCGAGCACCTCGCCGAGCGGCGTCGCGACGACGCGCGCCATGATGTCGGTCGGCCCGCCCGGCGCGAAAGGTACGATGATGCGGATCGGCCGCTCGGGATACGCGGCGCGCACGCGCGAAGGAGCAGCGATGAGCGCGGCCACGGCGCCGGCGCCTGCCAGAAGCCCGCGCCGGCTCGGCGGGAGCACTACAACATTCGACATCAGATCCTCCACAGGTGGTCCGCGCCCGCTGTCGCGCGGGCGTCTTGCTTGGATTGGCGCATCAGCGGATGGCGATGGGATTGACCGGCGAGCCGACGGCGCCGGTAATGGGCAGCGCCGGCGCAATGAACATGAACTCGTAAGTCCCGTCGCCGGCGCAGGCCTTGGCGAGCTCGTCGAGCTTGAAGATCTCGCCCATGGTCAGCCCCATGATCGGGATGCAGATCCAGTGCCAGGGCTGGTTGGCCTCGTCGGTCTCGTTCGGCCGCACCTCGACGCCCCAGGTGTCGGTGGCGACCGCCGCCACCTGTTTCTCCTGCAGCCAGTCGAGCGTCTCGAAGGCGAGCCCGGGCGCGTCGCCGCCGGGATAGCCGTCCCAGCTGCCCGACGCCCATTTGGCCTCCATGTGGCCGGTGCGGATAAGAAGATGATCGCCTCGCCCCACGACGACGCCCTGCTTCTTGGCGCAGGCGTCGAGCATGTCATTGGTAATGGCGAAGCCGTCCTCCAGCCAATCGACGCCGGCATGACGGGCGATGTCGAGCAACACGCCGCGCCCGATCATCTTCTCCTTGGTCTTCTCGATGCCGGCCTTGGCGGCGCCGAAGGAAGAGACGAGACGGCAATCGTAGCCGTTCCACATATGGTCGCCGTAGAAGATATGGCCGAGCCCATCCCAATGCGTGCCCGCTTGCAGCGGGAAGAGGACGAGGTCGTCGGCCGAACGGATGCCGCGCTTGTCGAGCACGCCGGAATAGGCATCGGTGCCGGTGCGCAGCATGGTGTGCACCGGGTTGAATCGGCCGACCGGCGGGAACTTGGTCTTGCCGCCCTGCGGGCCCTTGTCGTCGTAGTTCAGCGCGAGCGAGAACACCTGGCCCATGCGGACGAGGCCGGCGGCGCGGACGATGTCGTCAGGCGTCGTGTAGTTGAGGGTGCCGACCTCGTCGTCGGGTCCCCACTTGCCCCAGTTCTTGAGCCGCTCGGCGGCGGCTTCGATATCCGCCTTGGTGAGCTTCTCGCGGCGCTTCGCTTGCGTGGCCTCCGTCATGTCCTGCTCGCCTCCACTCGATCGTTTGTTCGCCCCCGTCGTCGCCGGGCTATTGCCGGCCCCGGCGCGGAGCGGAAGCCGGCGGCGAAGAACGGGATCATGTGATGCAGCGCATCCTCGGCCCGGCCCGGATCGCAGGCGCCGTCCGTGAGGGCCTGGATGCGGCCGGTATCGGCCATGGTGTAGACCATGGCGCCGAGGAGGAAATGGAAGCGCCATTCGAGGTCCCGCCGCGGCACCTCCGGCAGGGCGCGTTCCAGCGCCTCCAGGAAGCGGCGGCTCGACTCGTCGAAGGCGGCGGCGAGGATGCGCCGCCCGATCCCCTCCGGCTCCGTCGCCAACCGCGCACGCAGCTTGACGAAGGTCGGCCCGCCGAAACGCGCCTCCATGCCGAGGGTCAAGGCCGGGCGCAGGAAGGCGTCGAGGATCTGCTCCAGCAAGGGCGGGCGGCCCGCGGCCTCCGCGCAATCGGCGAGACGGCGAAGGCGCTCCTCCGCGATCGGCGCGGCGCGGCTCGCGAAGATCTCTTCGAGGAGGCTTTCCTTGGATCCAAAATGGTAGTGCAGGGAGGCGAGGTTGACGTCCGCGGCCGCCGTCAGCGCGCGCACACTGACGCCGGCCCAGCCGTGCTCGGCGAACAGGCGCTCCGCCGCCGCGAGCAGACGCCCGCGCGGCGTCGGCGCCGCGAGCGCATCCCCCGCTCCGTCCTGCCTTGCGCTGCTGCGAGCCGACACCCTGCAACCTTGACTGATACAAACGTATGTTTACGGTAGCATGCACGCTCGACGGGTCAAGGATCATGGGGGCATGCGCGGGGAAACGCGCGGGCGCCACCGCTTCGAGCGAGCACGAGTCGAGGAGACGGAACGAATGGCGGGCAAGACGATCCTGAGCGTCGCTGTGACCGGCAATCAGACGACGCGCGAGCAGCATCCGGGCCTGCCCTGCACGCCCGAGGAGATCGCCAATGCGGCCATTGAATCCGCCAAGGCGGGCGCCGCCATCGCGCATCTGCACGTGCGCTACCCCGACGGCCGGCCGAGCATGGAACTCGAGCATTACCGTGAGACGGTCGAGCGCATCCGGGACAGCGGCGTCGATATCCTGATCAATCTCACGACCGGCCCCGGGCAACGCTTCATCCCGAGCGACGACGACCCCAAGGTGGCGGCGCCGGGAACGACGCTGATGCCGCCGATGCGCCGCGTCGAGCATGTGATCGCGCTCAAGCCCGACCTCTGCAGCCTCGACCTCAACACCATGTGGTCGGGCAGCTCCGTCGTCATCAACACCCCGAAGAACGTCGCCGTCATGGCGGAGGCCATGCGCGAGGCCGGCGCCAAGCCGGAGCTCGAGGTGTTCGATTCCGGCGATATCCATCTCGCCAATGCGCTCATCGAGCAGGGCGTGCTCGACCGGCCGCCGCTGTTCCAGATCGTCACCGGCGTCCGCTACGGCTTCAGCGGCACACCGGAAACGCTGATGTATGCGAAGTCGCTCTTGCCGAAGGACGCGATGTGGGCGGCCTTCGGCATCGGCCGCATGGCTTATCCGATGCTGGCGCAAGCCTTCGTGCTCGGCGGACATGTGCGCATCGGCCTCGAGGATGCGGTCAACATCCGCAAAGGCCAGCTCGCACCGAGCAACGCCGCCATGGCCGAGAAGGCGGCACGCATCATCGACGACCTCGGCGGCGAGCTCGCCACGCCGAAGGAGGCGCGCCAGATCCTGGGCCTGAAGCGCGCCTGATCAGCTGGCGCAATCCCTTCTCGCTTGCGGAGGGTTAGGGATGGGGGCGGTGGGGTCGCGCGCAAGCGCCGCAAGACAAGCGCAAGCGATGCTGCAGCACTCTCCAATCGCCGCATCCGACGCCGTCGCCCCCACGCCGCTCGGCCCGACCGGCCGAACAGCCCTCCCTGCAAGGAGGAGGGCACGTCGCCTGGCGGAATCGCTCAGCTCTTCAGCTTGATGCCGGCCTGCGTGATGACGTCCCGATACATCGGGATCTCCTTCTCGACGCGGGCCATGTGGCCCTTTCCGTCGCGGGCCTGCACCTGGAAGCCGGATTGGGTCAGCTTCTCGCGCATCTCCGGGCGGGCCAGGATCGCGATCGTCTCCTTCTCGAGCCGGCTGACGATCTCGGGCGGCGTCTTGGTCGGGGCGAGCAACGCCGTGTAGGTCTCGAACACAAAATCCTTGAAGCCGGCCTCCGCCATGGTCGGGATGTCGGGCAGATCGGGCCAGCGGCTCTCGCCCGTGACGGCGAGCCCTTTGATCGCCCCGGACTTGATATGCGGATGCGCCGGCGCCAGCACGCCCGAGCTCAATTGCACGGTCCCGCTGAGCAGTCCCTGCAGGGCCTCGCCGCCGCCCGTGAAGACGATCGTCGACATCTTGGCGAGACCCTCGCGCGCCTTCAGGACTTCCGCCTGCAATTGCGGCGTCGTGCCGACCGGCGGCGTGGAGACGTTGAACCGGTCCGGATTGGCTTTGGCGAGGGCGATGAACTCTTTCATCGTCGAGATGCCGAGCTCGGGCTTGACGGCGAACACGTTCGGCGAAGTGGCAAGCTCGGCGATCGGCACGAAGTCCTTGATCGGATCGTAAGGAAGGGTGTCGTAGAGGCTCGGATTGACCACAAAGGCGCTGGTCGACAGCAGGATCGTGTAGCCGTCGGGCTCGGCGCGCGCGACGAAGCCCATGCCGATATTGCTGCCGCCGCCGCCCTTGTTCTCGACGATCACCGAGCCGCCGAGCGATTGCTGCAGGGCGGCAGCAGCGATGCGCGCGATGATGTCGGACGGGCCGCCGGGCGAGTTCGCGACGACGATCCTGATGGTGCGATCGGGAAAAGCGGCGAGCGCCGAGGTCGCGCGCAGGAACGCCGGCGCCGCGACGCCGGCAGCCAACGCGCTCCTGACGATCTCGCGCCGCGAGAAAACGGGACCTTTCGTCATGGGCATCCTCCCTTAAGGCTGTCTTTGCCGTTGCCGGCAGTTTCTGTTCCATTCATTCCGACATGGCAATGGCAGGAAGCAGACCCTTTCGGCATGGCCGACCATGCCGTTCTCGAGGCGCCTCAGCCGAGGCGGCCGATCTCCACCTCGAGAAGCCGCCATGCCGTCTCGCCGAGTTGCCCGCGCCAGCGCCGATAGAAGCCGGCGCCGAGCTTCGCCCGGAAGCTGTCCGTATCGGCCTTGTTGAAGCGGATGCCGCGCTCGGCCAGGATTGTCTCGAGCTCGCGGTTGAAGCCATCGGTATACGTGCGCTGGCGTTGCGCGTGTTTCTGCACATGGCGGTCGATCACGGCCTGCACGTCGCCGGGCAGCCCGTCCCAGAACGCGCGATTGGCGATGAGATTGAAGCCCGACCACATATGGCTCGTCAGCGACATGAAGCGGGTCACCTCGTAAAGTTTGTTGACCTCGGTTACGACGAGCGGGTTCTCCTGCCCGTCGACGCGCCCGCTCGCGAGCGCGTCGTAGAGACCGTTGATGTTGACGACCACCGGCTTCGCTTCAAGCGCCGTGAAAAGGTCGCGGAACATCTGCCCGTCCGGGACGCGCATGACGGCCCCGACGAGATCCTCGGCATTGTTGATCGGCTTCGCGGTCATGCCGATGTGACGGAAGCCATTCTCGAGGAGGCCGTGGCGAAAACGGTGGATGCCCTTGGCGCGGCACTCCTCGTCGAGATAAGCGCCGAGGGCGCCCTCGTTGACCGCGTGCACCTGAGCGTGGCTGGTGAAGGCGAAGGGCAGGCCCTGGATCTCCGTCGCCGGCACGGCGCGACCGAGAATGCCGCCCATGAGGGTCATGAATTCCAATTCGCCGCTCTGCAGCATGTCGAGCGCCTGCGGGTCCGAACCCGGCACGCCGGCGTTCTGCGCATGCACGCTGACGGCGACGCGCCCGCTCGTGTCGGCGCGCACGTCCGACCAGAGATCGAGTAGGAACTGGTGCTGGTGGCTTTGCTCCGGCTGATTGTGGAACTGGCGGCCGGTCCAGCGCGCGCTCGCGGCATGTTCCGGCGTCACTTCGTTCGTCTGCATGATCATTGCCTTTTACGCTTTCACGTCGGCAGGACGGGTGGCCAGGTGCGCACGCCGACGAGCGGCGAGCCGGGCGTGTGGATCGTGTAGCGCACCACGCGCCCAGTCCATTCCGCGGGGTCGAGGGCGAGCGCCTCGTGCGGCTCCTCGAACTCGTTCATGCGCGCCTCGAGGGAGGTGAACTCGTAGAGGATGGCGTGCTTCACCCAGCCGGCGACGCACAGGAGCTTGCGCGCGGCGATGCAACCCGGCATCTGCGCCATGTGGGGCAGCCGGTACTGCGCGTACCAGCGTGCGAGATCGAACTCCTCCTCGACGCTGCGCACGCGGAAGCTGCCCATCTGGATCGCCGGGCCCGGCGCGGTGCCGGGCGGGCGCTCGCGCGCGGCGGGACCGTTGACCCGCACCTCCTCGGCAAAGATCGCGGTCCGCACCTCCCGGCGCAGCGCCAGCATCTCGCGGAAGCCGGCGGGCACGGCGAGATCGGGCGCGAACGGGTTCAGAAACGTGTGCGGCGACGGCGCGCCGACCAGCATGACGTACTGACCGCCCTGCCCGATCGCCTCGCCCGGCCGCGTCAGGATGGTGTCGCCGACCGCGCGCATGGCGGCGCCGCCACCGGTATTCTCGTAATGCGCCACCCAGGCATGGCCGGGCCCCTGTTTCAGGAACGGCAGATAGGCGCCGTGCAGCCAGCCAAGGAAGCGCTCGCGGTCCGTGTCCGCCAGATCGTACCAGGTCGCCCAGATGCCGTGATCCATGTCCCTGTCCGTTCCGTCGGATCGTGATGCCATCGACCCGCAAGGCTCGCGCACCGTCTCTATCGCGCGCCATTCGGCAGCCGCAAGGCGCGCGCCATGAAGTACTTCTAATGCGGCGCATCAGGCATTCTTATTACGGGCGGCCGCGAGCCTCGTGCTACGATGGACGGCAGGCTGTGCGGAGCCTCAGGAACGAACAGGGCGGCTGAACCGTCCGCACGACGAGCCTTCAAAGAACGCATAGCGGGAGGAACCATGAACGCCTGCATCCGCCTGATTGCGCTGACTGTCGGCCTTGCGGCTGCCCCGGTCTCCGCGCAAGCGCCAGCCGACCCCGCTTATCCCTCGCGATCGATCACCATGATCGTGCCGCTGGCGGCAGGAAGCGCGGCCGACATCGTCGCGCGGCTCGTCGCCACCAAGATGTCGGCCGATCTCGGCCGCCCGATCGTCATCGAGAACGCTGCCGGCGCCTCCGGTCTCGTCGGCATCGAGCGCGGCATCAAGGCGCCGCCCGACGGCTACACCATCGTCGGCGTCAGCGACAGCGTTCTGACCATGGTGCCGCAGCTCAATCCCAACGCCAAGTTCAACCCGCATAGAGACCTGACGCCGATCACGCAGCTCGCGACGATCGATTGGGTGCTCGTCGCGCATCCTTCGTTCGCGGCCAAGACGATCCCTGACCTGCTCGCCATGGCAAGGGCGAAGCCCGGCACGATCGACTTCTCGTCCGGCGGCAATGCGAGCCCGCAGCACGTTGCGATGGAGGCGTTCAAGGCGCGCACCGGCATCAACCTAACGCATGTTCCCTACCGCGGCGCCACGGCGGCCCTCACCGACGTCGTGGCCGGCGTCGTCCCGGTCATGTTCACGGCCGTCTCGGTGGCGCACCCGTTCCTGGTCGAGGGCAAGCTGCACGCCCTCGCTACAGCCGGACGCAAGCGCTCCGAGCTGTTGCCCAACGTCCCCACCGTCGCGGAAGCCGGCGTCGAGGGCTTCGAGTTCGAGACCTGGATGTCGCTGATGGCGCCCGCGAACCTGCCCAAGCCGATCGCCGACAAGCTGCATGCCTCGGCCCTGAAGGCGGTGGGCGATGCGGAGATCCGCGCCAAGCTGCTGGCCGTCGGCCTGGTCCCGCTTGGCAATTCGGCGGACGCCTTCGCGGCCAATCTGGCGCGCGACTACGCCAAGACGGGCGAGATCATTCGAGCCGCCGGCATGAAGCTCGACCCATGATGCCGCGCCCGCCGCGCGGGCGGAAACGGAAATGCAAGAGAGCCGGGGGCTGTCGCGGCGTGCGAATCGGACGCCTTCGCGCCGGACGGCGCCTCGTGTAGAGCCGACCCCACGCCCGTGCGCGGGTCCGGAGCAGCGATGATGAACCGTTCGGATGCGGCCGTCCTCGACCCGGCCGCCTGGGTCACCGAGGCAGGCCTTGCCGGCGCCCCCGAGCTCGAGCTTCTGCGCGGGTTCTGCGAGCGCGCCGTCGCGGCCGGCGTGCCGATCAGCCGCGCCCAGATCATCGTCGACACGCTGCATCCGGTGCATGAGGGCCGCGTGTTTCGCTGGCGCTCGGACCGCGCCGGCGAGGTCGTCGAATATGGCCGCTCAAGCGAGAACGAAGAGGTGGCCGAGAAATGGCGGCAGAGCCCGTTCCACCATCTGACGCAGACCGGCGAGTCGCACTTGCGCTGCAAGCTCGGCGACGGTGGGCCGGCGCGGTTCCCGATCCTGGCGGAGCTGCGCGAGGAAGGGCAGACCGAATACATGGCGTGCCTGCACCGCTTCGCCGGCAAGGGCGTC
>DASQLE010000573.1:0-2859 GCA_035630175.1 Beijerinckiaceae bacterium | reverse complement strand
CGCGCCTTGGTGTTGAGGAAATTGATGGTCTTGATGTGCTCGCGCACGCGGTCTTCGCCGAGCGCGACCATCTTGCCCGGCGTGTCGGCCGCCCTGAACAGCTCCCGGGTCGCCTTGTTGACGCCGGCATCGGTGGACTGCGCCGACAACACCACGGCGACGAGTAGCGTGTACGGATCGACGTGCTCCAATTCGCCCTTGGGCTCGGGACTGGCCTCGCGGAAGCGGCGGAAGATCTCGGCAAGGGTCGCGGGGCCCACCGCCTCGGGCGGTCGCGGCCGGTCCTCGGGCTCCGGAGCCTTGACCGTCATCGCATTCGATCGGCGCGCAGGGGCCTTCGGCGATGCGGTCTTCGAGGGTCGCGGGGAAGTGAGAGCGGGAGGCTTCCGAACGGGCATCGTGGCGTTATATTGACGCGATGAGCTCCGGCAAGGCTCCCTCCGACTCGGCCGGTCGCGTCGAGATGCCCGTTTTCGCGGCGGTGATTCGGCCGAACCGCTCCCTCGGCCCGAACGGTGTCCGCATCGTCATGACGCTTTTCTGCCTCGCCACGATCGGCGCGAGCCTGCCGTTCATCGTGGCGGGCTTCTGGCCGGTGGGCGGGTTCTTCGGGCTCGACCTCGTCGCCCTCTACGTCGCCTTCCGGATCAACAACCGCCGCGCCGCCTCCTTCGAAGAAGTGGTCCTCACGCCCATCGAGCTCATGTTCCGGCGCGTGACCCATCGCGGCGAGCGGCGCGAATGGCGCTTCAATCCGCTGTGGACAAGGCTCGATCGCGAGAGCGACGCGGATTTCGGCCTGCAAAAACTGGCGCTGGTTTCGCGCGGCGAGCGCCTCGTCATCGCCGGCGATCTCTCGCCGCCCGAACGCGAAAGCTTCGCCGAGGCCCTCGGCCAGGCGCTCGCCGATGTGAAGCGGGGGTTTTGAGCTGCTTCCGGCTGGGAACAGCGCAAAGGAGCGCAGGAATCGGGTGTCGGCGCCTCGTCCAAGCGCCTAAAGTGAGCGCAGATCGAGGATAGGCTCATGCTTGACACCCTGAACCCCATCGCCACGACGCCGGCGGCATCATCCGACGCCGACATCTCGGTCGCGGATTACGAGCGCGTGCGCCGCATCGTCGCCTTCATCTCGGAGCGCTGGCGGGAGCAGCCCTCGCTCGACGACATCGCCGCGCATGTCGGGTTGTCGACGACGCACGTGCACCACCTGTTTCGGCGCTGGTGCGGCCTGACGCCGAAGGCGTTCCTGCAGGCGCTCACGCTCGACAGCGCCAAGGCGCTGCTCGCCGACGCCGCCAGCGTGCTCGATGCCGCCTACGAGGTCGGTTTGTCGGGCCCCGGCCGCCTGCACGATCTGTTCGTCACCCACGAGGCCATGACGCCGGGCGACTACAAATCCGGCGGCGCCGGGCTGGTGATGCGCTTCGGCTTCCATCCGTCCCCGTTCGGCGAAGCGATCCTCGTCGCGAGCGAGCGCGGTCTCGCCGGCCTCGGCTTTGTCGATGAAGGCGACCGGACCGCCGCCCTCGCCGACATGCGGCGGCGCTGGCCACGCGCCGAATACGTCGAGGACACCGCCACGACCGCGCCCCTCGCCCGGCGCATCTTCGATCCGAAGACCTGGGCCGCGGACCGGCCGCTGCGAGTCGTGCTGATCGGCACGGATTTCGAGGTGCGGGTCTGGCAGACGCTCCTGCGCATCCCGCTCGGCAAGGCGACCACCTATTCCGACATCGCCTGCCGCCTCGGCAAGGCCTCGGCCTCGCGCGCCGTCGGCGCGGCGGTCGGCAAGAATCCGATCTCCTTCGTGGTGCCCTGCCACCGGGTGCTCGGCCGCTCCGGCGCCCTCACCGGCTACCATTGGGGCCTGACGCGCAAGCAGGCCATCCTCGGATGGGAGGCCGGCAAGCTCAGCGCCTGACCCGCCACCGTCAACCCAGTGCGGCGCTCTCGCGGGGCGGGGCGCCTCCCACCGGGCTCGGCCTTCGGCCGAGCCCGCCCTCTCCGCGAGGAGGAGGGAACATTATCCTCTCGGCGCGTAATCGAGCTTCGGATACCAGTCGGTGCCGCGTCCTTCGGGCGTGGTGTCGAGGATGGTCCATAGCGGCATCAGGTCGGGGGCGCCGCGCGGATCCTGGCCGGGATCGGCGGTCTTGCCGCCCATCTCGCCGCCCCAGAAATGGCGGATCGTGCCGTCGCGACGGGTAAAGACGTTCAAGGCGGCGTCGTCCTCGCCGTTCGGCCCTTCGGCGAAGTAGTCGCGGTTGAAGCTGGTTCCGGCCGACGAATAAAGCTTGAGGTGCCGCCAGCCGCGCTCCTTCTTGAAGGCGACGAGGCGCTCGATCGGCGACTTGGCGACGACCGCGAAGGCGACGCGCTGCAGAATGTCGGGCATCTCGCCGTCATAGGCGCTGAGCAGCGAGGTGCACATCGGGCAGGGTCGCTCGCGCTTGGGCCCGTACATGTAATTGTAGACGACCAGCGTCTCCTTGTCGCCGAATAGGTCGGAGAAGCGGACCGGCCCGTTCTCTCCCTGGAAGAGGTAGTCCTCCGGCACCTTGCCGCCCGGCGGCAGCGCGCGGCGCTGCTCCGCGACACGCTCGATGTGCCGGCGCAGCTCGATCTCCTCGGCGAGCAACGCCGTCCTGGCGCGGCGGTATTCCGTGCTCTCGTTCGGGTAGTTGAGCCCATGCCGCGCCAATTCGCTCGCCGGCGCGAGCGCCTTCGTCTCAGCCATGTCGATCTCCTCGTCATGGCGCGAACCTCAACTTAACCAATCGGTTTAGCAATCAGGGGCGGCACGCCGGCCGACGGAGGGGCAGACGCTGTCCGCGCGCGTCGTCACACGGACGGCGATCT
>DASQLE010000572.1:0-2900 GCA_035630175.1 Beijerinckiaceae bacterium | reverse complement strand
TGCGAGGGGAGCGGGCCTCGAAAAACGCTCCAGAGCGCGCTGCGTGCTTCCAGGCTCGGCCTTCGGCCTGAGCGTGAGGAGCGTTGGGTTATCTGATCTTGCCGTGCGCGAGAGCCAGCCAATCGCGCACGCGCCCGTCGGGATCGGGGTTCTGCGTCACGTCGCTGACGACGGCAATGGCATCGGCGCCGGCGGCGAAAGCGGCAGGCGCGCGCTCGAGGGTGATGCCGCCGATGGCGACGAGCGGGACGGCGCCGATGCGGCGCTTCCATGCGCCGATCTTCTCCAACCCTTGCGGCGCGAAGCGCATGGCCTTCAGGGTGGTCGGATAGATCGGCCCGAGGGCGACGTAATCGGGCTCGTGGCGCAAAGCCGTCGCCAACTCCTCGTCATCGTGGGTCGAAAGGCCGAGGGTCAGCCCGGCGGCGCGGATGGCGCCGACATCGGCCTCGGCCAAGTCCTCCTGGCCGAGGTGGATGTGCTGTGCGCCGGCCTCGATGGCGGCGCGCCAATAGTCATTCACGACCAGCTCGGTGCCTGTGCCGCGCGTCACGGCGAGTGCTTCGCGCACCAGCGTCACCGCTTCGTCGTGCGACCGGTCCTTGACGCGGAGCTGCACGGTGCCGACGCCGAGCCGGGTCAGCCGCTCGACCCAGGCGAGGCTGTCGACGACCGGGTAGAAGCGCTCAGGATGCGGCATGCCAGAACGGCGTGCCGACGACGGGCGTGGACGGCGAGGCGAAATCGCGCGGCTCCATCAGCCCGGCCTCGAAGCCGAGGCGGCCAGCCTCGACCGCGAGCCGGAAGCCGCGCGCCATGGCGACCGGGTCGGCCGCCTTGGCGATCGCCGTGTTGAGCAGCACGGCGTCGAACCCCATCTCCAGCGCCGCGGCCGCGTGCGAGGGCGCGCCGAGGCCGGCGTCGATGATCATCGGCACATCGGGAAAACGCGCGCGCAGCGTCTTCAGGAGATACGGATTGAGCAGGCCCTTGGCGCTGCCGATCGGCGAGGCCCACGGCATCACCACCTGGCAGCCGACATCGATCAACCGGCCGATCACCGTCAGGTCCTCGGTGCAATAGGGGAACACCTCGAAGCCGTCGCGGATGAGGATCTCGGCCGCCTCGACGAGCCCGACCACGTCGGGCTGCAGGGTCTCGTCGTCGCCGATCACCTCGAGCTTGACCCAGGGCGTGCCGAACAATTCGCGCGCCATCGCGGCCGTCGTGACGGCGTCGCGCACCGTGCGGCAGCCGGCCGTGTTCGGCAGCACCTTGAGGCCGAGCGACGAGATGATTTTCCAGAAGGCGTCGCCGGCCTTGCCGCCGCCGGCCTCGCGGCGCAGCGACACCGTCACGATCTCGGCGCCGGAGGCGCGGATCGCCTCTTCCATGACCGCCGGCGAGGGGTACAGCGCCGTGCCGATCAGAAGGCGCGACGCGATGTCTTGTCCGTACAGTTTCATCGTCTCTCTCATCACCCGCCCTGCCGCGGCGTCACGATCTCGATGCGGTCGCCCGCCTTGATCTCGACCTCGTCCCAGCGGCGGCGCTGCACCACGTCATGGTTGACGGCGACGACCAGGAATTCGCCCTCGTAGTCGAGCTCCTGCAGCAGGGCAGGGATCGTCGTGGCGGCGATCTCCTGCTGCTCGCCGTTGACGGTCACGACCATCGCATCACCTCGTTGTTGCGGGTGCCGTCGCGGAGGTAGCCGACGGTCAGCTCGGCGAGCGCGGGCGCCAGCAGGAAGCCATGCCGATAGAGACCGTTGACGGCGATGTGGCGGCCGTCGATGCGGATGCGCGGCGCATGGTCCGGGAAGGCCGGCCGCAGCCCGGCCCCAAGCTCGACGATGCGCGCCTCGCCGAAGGCGGGATGCACGGCATAGGCGGCGGTCAGGAGTTCCAGGGCGGAGCGCACGGTGACCCCGCCGGCGTCCTCGCTCTCGATGGTGGTCGCGCCGATCAGGAACCGCCCCTCGGGCCGCGGCACGATGTAGAGCGGCCAGCGCGGATGGATCAGCCGCACCGGCCGCGACAGCGCGACCTCCGTCGTCTCGATCACAACGATCTCGCCGCGCACGCCGCGCAGATCGGGAAAGACGTCGCGCGCCGCGAGGCCGCGGCAGTCGATCACGGTGCCGTCGAGACGTCGCGGCTCGACGGCCTCGTTGAAGCGGATCGTCGCGCCTGCCGCCTCGAGCTGCCGGTGCAGGGCCGGCAGGACATGCCGCGGCTCGACATGCGCCTCGTCCGGGAAGAAAAGTCCCTCGCGGAAGCGGCCCGCCAGCGCCGGTTCGAGCGCGCCAAGGCGCTGCCCGTCGACGCGCTCGTAGCCGTTGGTGAGGCGGGCGAAGCGCTCGTAATCGGCACGGTCGCGCGGATGGGCGACGACGAGCGAGCCGTTCGCCGTCAGGTCCGCCCCATGCGCGTGCCAAAGCTCGAGGGAGCGCCGGCCGAGGCGCGTGACGATCGGCTCCGCCGTCTCGGCCTCGCAACCAGGCGCCAGCATGCCGCCGGCCCAATAGGCGGCGGCGCCCGCGAGGGAGGCATCGCCACGCTCGACGACGGTCACGTCGAAGCCGGCTTTCGCGAACAGGAGCGCCTGCCAGGTGCCGGCGACGCCTGCGCCGACCACCGTGACCGCTCTCGAATCCAGCATTCCCGTCCCTCCGCCGATACGAATCGGATCAGGTTCAAAGGGTTCGGCGCCAGCCGTCTCAGCCCCGATCGGGCACCCCTCGGATGAGTATAAAGTGGGATATCGGGGCGTTGGAAGCAAGCCCCGCAGCACAACCCTCCCCCTCCAGGGGAGGGTTGCTACTCGCGCCGCAGGGCCTCGATCGGGTCGAGGCGGGCGGCGCGCTGGGCCGGGTAGAAGCCGAAGAAGATGCCGAC
>DASQLE010000571.1:0-3087 GCA_035630175.1 Beijerinckiaceae bacterium | reverse complement strand
CAGCATGAGCGGCGTCAACGAGATCCGGTCGGGTTTCCTCGACTACTTTGGGAAGAACGGCCACCAAGCCGTTGCCTCGTCGCCGCTTGTTCCGCGCAACGACCCGACCCTGATGTTCACCAATGCCGGCATGGTGCAGTTCAAGAACGTCTTCACCGGCGTCGAGAAGCGGTCCTATCAGCGCGCCACCACCTCGCAGAAATGCGTGCGCGCCGGCGGCAAGCACAACGACCTGGATAATGTCGGGTATACGGCGCGGCACCATACCTTCTTTGAAATGCTGGGGAATTTCTCCTTCGGCGACTACTTCAAGGAACACGCGATCGAGCTCGCCTGGACCCTGATTACCAAGGAGTTCGGCCTGCCGAAGGATCGCCTGCTGGCGACGGTCTATATCGACGACGATCAGGCCTTCGACCTTTGGAAAAAGATCGCGGGCCTGCCGGAAAGCCGCATTATCCGGATCGCGGGCTCCGACAATTTCTGGCAGATGGGCGATACCGGTCCGTGCGGTCCGTGCTCGGAAATTTTCTACGACCACGGTGACAAGATCTGGGGTGGCCCGCCGGGTTCGCCGGAGGAAGACGGGGATCGCTGGATCGAAATCTGGAACCTTGTCTTCATGCAGTTCGAGCAACTGCCGGGCGGCGAGCGCGTCAATCTACCCAAACCCTCGATCGATACCGGCATGGGGCTCGAGCGCATGGCGGCGGTGCTGCAAGGCGTGCACAGCAACTACGACACGGACCTGTTCCGCACCCTGATCGAGGCCGTGGTGCATGCGACCGGCGCGCCCTACGAGGGCGCGCGCAAGGCCTCGCACCGGGTCATCGCCGATCACCTTCGCGCCGCGTCGTTCCTCGTCGCCGACGGCGTGCTTCCCTCCAACGAGGGCCGCGGCTACGTGCTCCGCCGCATCATGCGCCGCGCCATGCGCCACGCGCAGCTGCTCGGCGCGCGCGATCCGGTCATGTATCGGCTCGTGCCGGCGCTCGTCCGCGAGATGGGCCAGGCTTATCCCGAACTCGTGCGCGCCGAGCCGCTCATCACCGAGACCTTGCGGCTCGAGGAGAGCCGCTTCCGCAAGACGCTCGAGCGCGGCCTTGCCATCCTGGACGAGGAGACGCGGTCGCTGTCGAGCGGCCAAAAACTGTCCGGCGAGACCGCCTTCACGCTCTACGACACCTATGGCTTCCCGCTCGACCTGACGCAGGACGCGCTCAAGGCGCGCGGCATCGGCGTCGATACGGACGTCTTCAAGGCCGCCATGGAGCGGCAGCGCGAGAAGGCGCGCGCGGCCTGGGCCGGCTCCGGCGAGGCGGCGACCGAGACGGTCTGGTTCGGGCTGCGCGAGCGGGTCGGCGCCACCGAGTTCCTCGGCTATGAGGCCGAAACGGCGGAAGGCGTCGTGCTCGCCCTCGTCAGGGACGGCAACGAGGTGTCCGAGCTCAAGGCCGGCGAGACAGGCCTCGTCGTCCTCAACCAGACGCCCTTCTACGCCGAATCCGGCGGCCAGGTCGGCGATACCGGAGTGCTGGTCGCGCTCGGCGGCCGGGCCTATGTCACTCACACCGAGAAGAAGCTCGGCGACCTGTTCGTCCATCACGTCACCGTCGAGGCCGGTGCGCTCGCGGTCGAGCAATCGGCGGAGCTCGTCGTCGACCGCGAGCGCCGCGCGGCGATCCGCGCCAACCACTCGGCCACGCATCTTCTGCATGAGGCCCTGCGCCAGGTGCTCGGCGATCACGTCGCCCAAAAAGGCTCGCTCGTGGCGCCCGACCGCCTGCGGTTCGACTTCAGCCATCCGAAGCCGATCGAGGACGACGAGCTGGCCGCGGTCGAGGACATCGCCAACCGGGTCCTCCTGCAGAACGAGCCCGTCGTCACCAAGCTCATGGCCGTCGACGAGGCGATCGAATCCGGCGCCCGCGCGCTCTTCGGCGAGAAATACGGCGACGAGGTGCGCGTCGTCTCCATGGGCCGCTCGCCCGCGCCGGGCGGCAACCGCACCTTCTCGATCGAGCTGTGCGGCGGCACGCATGTGGCGCGCACCGGCGATATCGGCCTCGTCTCGGTAGTGTCGGAAGGCGCCGTGGCAGCGGGCGTGCGCCGCCTTGAGGCGATGACCGGGGACGCGGCCCGGCGCCATCTGAAGGGGCAGAGCCGCCGCCTGCAGGACATCGCCAGCCTTCTCAAGATTCCGGTCGACGAGGCGCCGGAGCGCCTCGCGGTCGTCCTCGACGAGCGCCGCAAGCTCGAGCGCGACCTCACCGACGCGCGCCGCAAGCTCGCCATGGGCGGCGGCGCCGCGGAAGCGGATGAGATCAAGGACATCCGCGGGGTCAAATATCTTGCGCGCGTTTTGCGGGACGTTCCCGCCAAGGACCTGAAGCCGCTCGTCGACGAGGCCAAGAAGCGCGTCGGATCGGGCGTCGTCGCTTTCGTGACGGTCGGCGAGGATCAGCGCGCCAGCATCATCGTCGGCGTCACCGAAGACCAGATGGAAGCGAACAACGCGGTCCAGCTCGTGCGGACCGGCGCCGAGGTGCTCGGCGGCAAGGGCGGCGGCGGCCGGCCCGACATGGCCCAGGCCGGCGGTCCGAATGGGGCGCAGGCCGAAGCCGCGCTCAAGGCCGTCGAGGCCGGCATCGCCGCGAGATCGCCCGAAGCGGCCTGACCGGGTATTTTTGGAGCTGTCTCGGCGCCGCCCACCCTCGCTTCGCTGCGCTATGCTTGCCTCGCGGCGAGGCCGCGAAGACCTCTCCCCGCGTGCGGGGGGAGGTGATCAGCGCGCCGGCGGCCATGTCTCCGTATCGTGGTCCGGATGCTGGCGGGACGTGTTTGCGTAGGTCTCGGGCGTGGCCTCTCCCGGCAGGCGGTGGAGGCCCTCGAAATGCGCCGACTTCGCCTCGATGCCGTATTGCGCCAGCGGCGCCACGCGGTCGGGCTCGTCGAGGCTGCCGATCGAGACCGAGATGCGGTCGTGGCTGAGCACGCGGTAGAAGAGCGGCGTGCCGCAATCGCGGCAGAAGCCGCGCTCCACGTTGTCAGAGCTCCGGAACGTGCCGTGCACGCCGCGCGTCCAGA
>DASQLE010000570.1:0-3218 GCA_035630175.1 Beijerinckiaceae bacterium | reverse complement strand
CGCCGCAAACGCTTCGGCAACATGATCCTGTCGCGCTATCCGGTTGGGCAGGTCCTGCGCCATCTCCTGCCGTGGGAGGCGGACGCAACGCGCAACATGCCGCGCATCCTGATCGAGGCGAATGTCATGGCCCCGTTCGGGTCCGTGCGGATCATGACCACCCACCTCGAATATTCGTCCCGCCGCATCCGCCGCGCCCAGGTCGAGGGCATCCGCGAGGCCCACCGCGCCGCCTGCGCGCGCGTGGACCAGCCGCGCGAGCCGGGACCCGGCACCTATGTGGTGCTGCCCACCTCGCGCTCGGCGATCCTCACCGGCGATTTCAACATGAAGCCGGACGATCCGACCAAGCACAGGATCTCGGAGCCGATCGCCGCCGGGGCGCCGGCGCTCCTCGACGCCTGGGCTGCCACGGAGCCAGGCAAGGCGCACCCGTCGTCGTTCTGCCTCTACGAGCAGAGCTACGACGCGCCGCATTGCTGCGACTTCATCTTCGTCACGCAGGACCTCGCCCCGCGCGTCAGACGCGTCGCCTACGATCTCGACACTCAGGCCTCGGACCACCAGCCCGTGCTCATCGACCTCGACGATGGCTGATCCGGCGATCAGGACAGGTCGCCGGCGAGCAGCGCATCGAGCGACGGATCGGACGGACAGCCGGCGGCGAGCCAGGCCGCCCGCGCCCGGCCGAGGGCCTCGCCGACCCCCCGCCCCTTCGGCACGCCGCGCGCCAGCAGGTCCGCGCCGCGGAACGGGAACACGGGCGGCGCCTCGTCGCCGGAAGCGAAGCGGCGATGGGCCTGCAGCGCGTCCGGCAAGACGATCGGGCGAGGCTCGCCGGCGACAATGGCAAGCGCGTCGCCGAGCACGGCGACGCCATGTTCCGCGACGAGACGGCGGATGGCTACGGCGTCGAGCGGTTCGGCGATGGATTTCAGATGCGCGACGAGGCGGGCGATCACGGCCGCGCGCTCGTGCTCGTCGTTGGAGAGGCGCAGGCGCTCGCGCAGGCGCGCCGCATCCTCCGGCGTCGTCACCGCGAGGGCGATCAGCCGCCGCACCGCGTCGGGACCTTCTTCCTCCACCTGCTCGTCGGCCACGGCGCGTGCCAGCCGTCCGTGCTCGCCGACGCCGGCCAGGAACAGGGCGAGGAACCCGGCATCGGAGAGGATCCTGACCGTCTCGAGCGCACGCCGCGTCGCCAGGAGCTTCAGGAACTCGGCGCGGATGCGCTCGCGCGACAGGATGGCGATGCCGGACCGCTCGCGCACGGCGGCGGCGAAGCCGGCCTCGTCCGGCGATCCTTCCGCATATTCCGAATGGAAGCGGAAGAAGCGCAGGATGCGCAGGTAATCCTCGCGGATGCGCGCCGCCGCGTCGCCGATGAAGCGCACGCGGCGGCGCTCGAGATCGGCGAGGCCGCCGACATGATCGTGCACGGCGCCGTCGCGGCCCATCGAGAGCGCGTTGATCGTGAAGTCGCGGCGGCGGGCGTCGGCTTCGAAGTCACGCCCGAAACGGACGGTGGCGCGGCGGCCGTGCGTCTCGACGTCCTCGCGCAAGGTCGTCACCTCGAACGGCGTGCCCTCGACCACCACCGTGACGGTGCCGTGCTCGATGCCGGTCGGCACGGCCTTGAAGCCCGCCTTGCCGGCGCGCGCGCTCACGACCGCCGGCGTCGCCGTGGTGGCGAGGTCGATCTCGTGCACCGGATGGCCGAGCAGCGCGTTGCGCACGGCGCCGCCGACGATGCGCGTCTCCTCTCCCGCGCCGTCGAGCGCGCGCAAGACGGCGTCGAGCGCCGGCCGCCGGAGCAGGTCGGCGATGCCGGCAGAAGTGGGCGGCGTGATCAACGGAACTGCCCGGGCACGACCCGCCCGTTCTCGAGATGCGGGGGCTCGAAGGCGCCGGTCGAGCGCTCGGCCGTCAGGCCGGTATAGAGGAAGCCGAGGATGACGCAGACGAGGCCGGCGATGGCGAGCCAGGCGGTGGAATCGCTCCACGCCGTCATGTGCAGCGGATTGCGCCGGCGCAGAAGCAGGAACAGGGCGAACACGGCGAAGGGCACGAAGAACAGGAGCACTTCGCCGAAGACCGTCCTGATCATGTCCGGTAGAGCCTTTCGTAGAGGTTGCGGATGATGCCCGCGGTCACGCCCCAGATATAACGGTCGCCGAACGGGATTGCATAATAGCGGCGCAGGCGCCCGTTCCATTCTCGCTCGTGGATCTCGTGGCGGGCCGGGTCCATGAGGAAGCCGAGCGGCACCTCGAAGGTCTCGGACACCTCGTCGGGGTTGAGAGCGAGCGGCGCGCCCGGCCTGACCAGGGCGACCGCCGGCGTGACGAGATAGCCGGTGCCCGACAGATATGCGTCGAGATAGCCGAGCGGGCGGACATGGTCGGCGGCGAGCCCGATCTCCTCCTCTGCCTCGCGCAGGGCGGCGGCGAGCGGCGAAGCGTCGTCCGGGTCGAGGCGGCCGCCCGGGAAGGCGATCTGCCCCGAATGGGCGCGCAGACCCGTCGCCCGCTGCGTCAGCAGCACCGTCGTCTCGCCCGGGTGCGCGACCACCGGCACCAGCACGGCGGCGGCCTTCGGCTCGCCGTTCGGCAGGATCTTCATCTCGTCAAGGGCGTGATCGCCTTTGGGATCGGCGCGCGGGTCGAGCAGCCCCGGCGGCTCACGCCTCAGGTGCCGCCGCGCCCGCTCCGTGAACGCGTCCAGGGCCGGCGACGCCAGGATCATGAGGTCGCCTTGTCCGACGCCGGCGCGATCGGGAAAAACATCTCGCCGACACCGACGCCGAACATCAGGGCGCCGTCCACCGCACGGTCCTCGCCGAGCTCGACCAGATCAAAGGTGAGCGCGCGGGTGACGAGCGCCCACAAGCCGCCGCGCACCAGCACGTAGGGCTTGATGCCGCCGCTCTCATCCTTGTCGAAGCGCAGCGGATGCGCGGCGTCGACATGCACGAGATCGTCGACATTGGTGCGGAAGGCGATCGTCCGCCGCAGCCCGTCGCCCGCGACGGCCATCTCGACGGCGAGGAACGGCGCGTCCTCGACGGCGATGCCGACGCGCTCGACCGGCGTGACGAGCACGAAGCGCTCCGGATCCCGGCGCAGGATCGAGGCGAACAGCCGGACGAGGGCGGGCCGGCCGATCGGCGTGCCGTTATAGAACCAGGCGCCGTCGGCGGCGATGCGCATGTCGATATC
>DASQLE010000569.1:0-4857 GCA_035630175.1 Beijerinckiaceae bacterium | reverse complement strand
GACGGCGCGGCTCGGTGATGTGGACGTCACCCTCAACGGCATCGCCAAGGGCGCCGGCATGATCGCGCCCGACATGGCGACCATGCTGGCCTTCGTGTTCACGGACGCGCCGGTCCTGGCGCCCGCCCTGCAGCCGCTGCTCAAGCGCGCCGCCGACAAATCGTTCAACTGCGTCACCGTCGACGGCGACACCTCCACGTCCGACACGCTGCTCCTGTTCGCGACCGGCGCCACGGCTCCGATGGGCGCGCCGACCATCACGGCGGCGGACGACCGGCGCGTGAAGCCTTTCGCCAAAGCCCTCGACGATCTCCTGGTCGACCTTGCCCAGCAGGTCGCCCGCGACGGCGAGGGCGCGCGCAAATTCGTCACCGTGCAGGTGGGCGGGGCCACGAGCGCGCGATCCGCCCATCGCATCGCCCTGTCGATCGCCAATTCGCCCCTCGTCAAGACCGCCATCGCCGGCGAGGACGCCAATTGGGGGCGCGTCGTGATGGCGGTCGGCAAGGCGGGCGAGCCGGCCGACCGCGACCGCCTCGCCATCTGGTTCGGCGACATCCGCGTCGCCGTCGAGGGCGCCCGCGACCCCTCCTACGACGAGGCGGCGACCTCCGCCTATATGAAAGGCGAGGCGATCACCATCCGCGTCGATCTCGGCCTCGGCAAGGGCAAGGCGACCGCCTGGACCTGCGACCTGACGAAGGACTACGTCGCCATCAACGGCGACTACCGCTCATGACATCGGGCTTCGAGCGTAGGAGAGCCGAATGCGCCGCATCGCGATCATCACCATGGTGCTCTCAGGTTGGAGCGCTGCAGCCGTGGCGCAGGCTCCACCGGATCACGGCACGATCGTCGTGCAGGGCACGGGGACCGTCGAGGTGGTGCCCGACGTCGCCGACATCGTGATCGGCGTCAGGAACGAGGCCCAGAGCCCGGCGGAGGCCATCGACGGCACCGCCGAAGCCATGAAGCGCGTCGTCGACGACGCCAAGCGCGCCGGCATCGAGAGCCGCGATATCCAAACGAGCGTGCTGAACCTCGGTCAGTCTCGCGATGACAAGAACGTTCTCAAGTTCGTCGCCGTCAATACCGTCCGGATCAGGCTGCGCGACCTGTCTCGCCTCGGCAGCGTCGCACGGAGCTTGGTCGGCTCCGGCGCGAACGAGATGCGCAATATCCGCTTCTCGACCGCGAATCCGGGGCCTCATCTGGACCGCGCCCGCCGGCAGGCGGTCGAGGATGCACGACGCAGGGCCGAGGTCCTGGTCAAGGCGGCCGACCGGCGGCTCGGCGAGATCGTCGAGATCACCGAAGCGACCCATGATGATCCGGGCATCGTCGCGATGGCCCGATCTGCGCAAGCGGCCGACGTTCCGACCGAGCCTGGGCAGATCACTCTCCGCGCGAGCGTCCAGATCACGTGGCGCCTCGCCCCTTGACGCTTCTCCTCGTCGCCGCGGTCGCGCTCGTCGACGCCGACAACCGCGTCCTCATCGCGCAGCGCCCGGCGGGCAAGCCGATGGCCGGGCTCTGGGAGTTTCCCGGCGGCAAGGTCGAAGCCGGCGAGCGGCCCGAGGAGACGCTCATCCGCGAGCTGGCGGAGGAACTCGGCATCACGGTTCAGGAAGCCTGCCTCGCCCCGCTCACCTTCGCGAGCCACGCCTACGAGACGTTCCACCTGCTCATGCCGCTCTACATCTGCCGGCGCTGGGACGGCCTCGTCCAGGCGCGCGAGGGTCAGGCCTTGAAATGGGTGCGGCCGCGCCAGCTGCGCGAGCATGACATGCCGCCGGCCGACGAGCCGCTTATCCCGGCGCTGATCGATCTCCTCGGTGCTGGCTAGATCACGATGCGTTTTGGTTGAACCAACCAAAACGCATGAACGTGATCGATTCCAAGAAATCGAGCATGATCTCTTCCGAAAAGTGATGCCCGCTTTTTCGGCATCATGCTCTGAGCGGCGGCCGGCTTACTCCCGCAATTCCTCGATCGCGTCGACCTTGCGCGGGTAGAACGCCATATGGCCGGCGATCCGGCCGACCGCGGTAAACGGCTCCTCGTAGGCCCAAACCGCGTCGCGCGCGCGGATGCCGCCGGCGGTCACGTCCCAGTAGCTCGCATCGCCCTTGTACGGGCAGTGGGTGCGGTGGGCCGAGCGCTCGAGCAGGTCCGTGGCCACGTCGGCCCGCGGGATGTAGTGCACCGCCGGCAAGGACGCCTCCTTCACCGTCAGCGCCCGGGTCGTCTCGGCGATGATGACGCCGCCCAAGAGCACGCGCACCCGGTTTGGGTTCGGCGCGATGACGATCGGGTGATCCGGACTTGGCTGCTTCATGCTCGTCTCCTGCCGCCCTCCGCGCAGCGTAGCAGAATGGCCGTGGGCGGCTAGCGGCGCGGCGCCTTGTGCTCGGTCACCCCGAGCGCATCGGCGAGGCGCGCCTGTGCCGAGCCCGGCCGCAGCGGCTTCTGCTGGCTCTCGTGCGGCGCCCAGCCGGACAGCCAGAGGATGTCGAAGGTGGCGCGGATGCGCCCGTCGGCGTCGCTGAAGCGCTGCGCATAAATGGACATGGCGCGGAGCAAGGTGGCGCGCCGCAGCGCGGTTCTGCGACGGTCGTGCAGCGCGTTGGTCAGACCCATGGCGCGCAGGTCGCGCAGCAGCCCGACGGGATCGCCGTAGCGCACGATGGCTGGCTCGACATCGGTCACCGGCAGCGCGAAGCCGGCGCGTTGCAGAAGTGCGCCGAGATCCCTGACATCGGCGAAGGGCGCGACGCGCGGGCTGGCGCCTCCCTCGAGCTCGGCTTCGGCTTGCGTGAAGGCGGCGCGCAACTCGTGCAGGGTCGAGCCGCCGAGGAGGGCGCCGAGGAAAAGGCCATCGGGCTTGAGCGCGCGCCGGATTTGCACGAGCGCGCCCGGCAGATCGTTGACGCTCTGCAAGGCGAGCAAGGACACGGCGAGGTCGAAGCGCGCCGGGGCGAACGGCAAGGCCTCGGCATCACCGTGCACGGTCAGGCCCGCCGCCGCGTCCCCGGCCGGCGCCAGGCGGACCACGTCGTCGACGCGCGCGCTCGCCGCCAGCCGATCCGTCAAGGCTGCGGTCGGCGTGCCGACATCGACAGCGAGCGGGAAGGGCCGCAGCACGCTGCCGAGGCGCTCTTCGAGCTCGTCGATCGCGCGCCGGAGCAGGAAATCCGCGTAACCGCTCTTCAGCGCGCGCGCGAGCCGGCGGCGGACGAGCGGGCGATCGAAGACGAGCGGAGCGGACATTGACTTGATATGGCTCGATTTCCCCGGAGCGCAATCAAGCGCGAACGCCTTCCCTCCCCCCTTCAGCGGGGGAGGACGGACTCGGGCGAAGCCCGAGCCGGGAGAGGGAACACTGAGCCGAATGAAATATCACGGTGCCGCTGGTCGGAGGGCGCGCCGCTCTCCCCGCTCTTCCGAACGCGGGTGCTCCGCAGTTCCGAACTGAAGATACGTCAGTCGGAAACATCCGACTGGCACCGCGAGTCGCCCTGTCCCGCTGAAGGGGAGAGGGATGGGTCGCTACTCGGCCGCGAGACGGGTGAAGACGATCTTCTTCAGGTCGGCCGAGACGGCGTTGCCGGCCTTGATCTGGTCGAGGGTCGTGCCGCGGTCGATCGCCTCCCGCACCACCTTGTAATTGTTGGCGACGGTGCCCTCGAGGAAGCCGTCGAGGGCGCGCTCGATATCGGCGCGGCGCAGTCCCGTGCCAAAGAGCTGCTGCTCGAAGCGGTTGACGATGACGCGCGGCTTGACCTCGGGCAGGCGCTGGGAGAGCGCGCACGCCATGCGCCGGGCAAGGCGCAGGCCCGGAACGGTCATGTCGGTGACGACATACACCCGGTTCGAGCCGAGCAGCACCTGATCCGTCCACGGCTCCCAAACGCGCGGCAGGTCGATCACCACGTTCTCGAAGCGCGACGAGACGAGATCGAGGATGCGGATGACGACTTCGGGATCGAGCGTGCAGCGCTCGCCTGGCCGCCCGCGCGCAGCGAGGAGAGAGAGGCCGGAGGCGTGACGGGCCAGCATGACGTCGAGGAGCTGCAGGTCGAGCCGTTCCGGATGCGGGCCGATCTCGTCGAGATCGAGACGCGGGTCGAGATCGAGGTAATCGGCGCAGGCGGCGCCCTGGAAATCGAGGTCGACGAGGCATGTCGGCTCGAGGCCGCGCGCCCCGCGCGACAGCTGCAAGGCCGTCTCGATCGCGAGCGTCGTCGTGCCGACGCCGCCGGCCGCCGCCAGGAAGGTCAGGATGCGCCCCTCGTCGTCCGGCAGGCTCGACGAGGAGCGCAGCGCGCGCAGGCACGCGCGCAGCACCTCCTTGGGCTCGACCGGCTTGCGCAGGAAATCGGACACCTTGATTTGCAGGAACCAACGGGCGAGGGCGTCGTCGAACGAGTCGGTCAGGACAACCACGGGAACGCGCCCGCCGAGCCGGCCGACCAAAGCCTGGAGGGCGCCGAGGCTTTCACGCCGCTTGGCGTCGATCGCGATGACGAGAACCGCGGCGTCAACGAGCTCCGGGCGCTTGCCGGCCTGCTCGATCGGCTCCGCGATCGCGCTCACGGCGACGGCGCGCGACTGGCTGAGGGCCGCCTCCACGGTCTTCAGGAACGCCGCATCGGTGCCGATGAGGAGGATGGCGGGTTTCGGGGCGGAGGTGTCCGGCGTCATGGCAGGATCATGCGGTTACGGGGCTACGGCGGGAGCCGGCATCGGCACCGCGCCGGGCGCGCCGTTGCCGGCCACGGCCGGCTCGCCCTGCTCATAGCGTTCGATCGCGCGCACCGCGCGCGGCCCGTCGAACGCGATGTTGGCATTCCGCGA
>DASQLE010000568.1:0-3472 GCA_035630175.1 Beijerinckiaceae bacterium | reverse complement strand
GGGCCGCCGCCATGCACAACGATCGGCTTCAGGCCCGATTGCTCGAGCAGCACGATGTCCTCGGCGAAATCCTCGGCGGCGTGCCGGTCGCCCATGGCGTGGCCGCCATATTTGATGACGACGATCTCCTCGTCGTAGCGCTGCATGTGCGGCAGCGCCTGGACGAGGATCTCGGCCTGGACGTGGACGTTGGGAAGCGGCTCGGTCATCGCGATCTTTCAGGGAGGACAAGCTGGCCCGGGCGCTTCTAACGCAGGACGGCGGAGCCACAAACCCTCCAGGGGAGGGTGATCCTAAGTCACTGGTTGAGCCTGCTCGTCAGCGCACGAGCCGAATGGCGGCCGCGACGGCCAGCACCCCCCAACCGCCCATCAGGAGGAAGCCGCCGATGGGCGCGGCGCGTGGAAACAGGGCCGTCTCGCGCAAGGCCCGCACCGCAAGGTCGCCGCAGAACAGGACAAGCCCGAGCACCATAAGCCATCCCGCCGCCTGGCCGAGGCCCGGCTGGACGGCGTCGATCCGCGCGAGGGCCGCGACGGCGAGCAGAACCGGCGCGTGGACCAAGAGGAAGCGTGCCGCCGTGTCGAGATTGGCGCCGCCGGCGGCATGCGCAGCCATCGCCGAGAGGGCGACGCCGGCAAGGCCGGCGAGGGCGGCGAAGACGATCAGCATGACGCCCCTTTCACCCTGACCGTTCCACCCGCTCGTGCAAGAGGCGGGCGACGCCGGCGCGCAGCTCCGGCACGCCGAGCCCCGTGCGGCCCGATGTCGGCTGCACCTCCGGGAAGGCGGCCGGCCGGCGCTGCACGGCGGCCTCCGTCTCGGCGATGCGCCGCGCCAAGTCCGGCGGCTTCAAGGCGTCCGCCTTGGTGAGCACGATCTGATAGGAGACCGCCGCCTTGTCCAGCGCATCGAGAACCTCGCCGTCGACCGGCTTCAGGCCGTGGCGGCTGTCGACGAGCACGAAGACGCGGGCGAGGTTCGGCCGGCCACGCAGATAGGCGTGGATCAGGGCGGTCCAGGCGGCGACCTTGTCCTTGCCGGCGGCGGCATAGCCGTAGCCCGGCATGTCGACCAGCGTCAGCCTGCCGCCGATGTCGAAGAAGTTGAGCTCCTGCGTGCGGCCCGGCGTGTGCGAGATGCGCGCCAGGGTCTTGCGTCCCGTGAGCGCGTTGACGAGGCTCGACTTGCCGACGTTGGACCTTCCGGCGAATGCGATCTCGAGGCCTTGCAGGGGCGGCAGGTTGTCGGTGCGGCTCGCCGCCCACACGAAACCGGCCTCGCCGGCGAACAGCTTGCGCCCGCTCTCCAGGTAGCTTTCGAGATCGCTGGCCACGGCGCCCGTCATGCCGCACCTATCGGGACTCGTGCGCCGCTTGGCAAGGTCAACGCTTGGCAAGGTCAACACTTGGCAAGTTCAACGCTTGGCAAGTTCACCACTTGCCAAGTTCAGTTGGGCCAAGGCTCGTACGTCTTCGGCAGGAGCCGCTCGAAGATGCGGCGGACCTCGCCGTAGCACTCGCACGACGCGCTCTCGAGCCGGGTGCGGTCGAGAACGGTCATGGTGCCGCGGCTGTAGCGGATGATGCCGGCCTCCTGCAGGCCGGCGCAGATCTGCCCGATGGTGGCGCGCCGCACCCCGAGGATCCGCGCAAGCTCGTCCTGGGTGAGCGCGAACGTGTCGTCCGGCACGCGGTCGTGCATCATCAGGAGACGGCGGCAGCAGCGCATGTCGGCCGTGTGCACGCTGCTGCAGGCGACGTAGCGCTGGGTCTTGTAGAGCACGGCCTTTACGTAGCGCATCAGGAGGTCCCGGATGACCCCCTGCTGCGCCATCGCCTCGTTAAGCCGCTCGATCGGCAGGAGCGAAGCCGCGCCCGCCACCTGGACGACGCATCGATTCGTGGCGCGTCGGTCGGCGAAGCCCGAGGCGATGCCGAAGCCGCCCTCGTTGCCGATACTGCCCGCCTCCGCGCTGCGCCCGTCCGCCATCACGGCAACCACGGACAGCGTGCAGTCGTGGGGGAACACGGCATGCGTGATCGTCTGGTCCTCCTCGTAGATCATCTGGCCTGTAGCGACCTCCGCCACGGTGAGCCGCTCGACGAGAAAAGCGAACGCGTCGGGTGGCAGCGCGGCAAGCAGACGGTTGCGCCGGTGAAGGTCGGCGGGCTGTGATAATTCTGGCACGATCGTTTCAGGCGGGTGTGAGGCGCGGGACCTTGCTCGTATCCCCACGACAGATCAATGCCTTACTGGCCGAGGCTGCGGCTGTGAGCGATTTGCCGCAAGCGCCAGCCACGCGCGTGTGGCTCGAATAATCCGTTTTGCCCGCATTTGTGGATCAATGCCTCGTTAACCACCACGTTCTATGAACGTTAGCGGGCATAGGCGATCGTCTTGAGACGGACCGGCCGGCTCGATCTCCCGCCTCGGCCTCGCGGCCGCTCTCAGGAACAGGCCAATGGCAATTCTCAAAAAGCTCTCCATCACGGGCCGCATCGCGTCCGGTTTTGGCGGTATGATCGTCATCCTGCTGATCGCAGGCGCCGTCGCCTACATCCAGGCAGCGGGTATGGAGAAGAACGTTCACCACCTCGAAGACATGGCTGGGGATGCGCTGCTCGCTTCCGAGCTCAACGCCGACATGGCCAAGGTTCTTCTGTATACGCGCGAATACATGAGCGATCGTACGAAGGAGTCGCTTGAGACGGCGCGCAAATATCTCGGCGAGACAAAGGAAGGCATCGAGAAAGCCAGGGCTGAGATGCACAAGCCGAGCCGCGTGGCGCTTGTGCAGAAGATGGATGCCGACATCAAGACCTTCGAGACGGGCCTGACGCAGATCGTCGCTCTTTACACCAAGCGCGACGCGATCGTGACGAATCAGCTCGACCGCATCGGCCCCGTTGTCCGCAAAGGCCTGACGGAGATCAACGAGAGCGCCACCCGCGAGGCCGCTTACGAGACGGCAAATCTGGCCGGTCGCGCGCAAGAGGACTTCCTGCTCGCTCGGCTGTACGTCAACAAATACCTCCTGTCCAATTCCAACGAGGATGCGGATCGGGCGCAGAGCTCGATCAACGATGCGCTGGCTGAGATGGAGCGTCTCGGCGCGAGCATCAACACCCCGCAGCGCAAGAAGACGTTCGACACCACCGCGCCGAGCATCCGCGAATACCGCGACGCGATCGGGCAGGTCGGCGCGCTGATTGCCGAGCGCAACAAGCTCCGTGACGAGACCGTGGTCAAGACGGGCCGGGCCGTTTCGCAATGGGCTGCCGAGATCAAAGCCAGCGCGGTCGCCGATCAGCATGCGCTCGCGTCTGACGTCATCGCCGAGGCTCAAAAGGCCGAATGGGTGATGATCCTGCTCAACGGGGCCGGTCTCGTCATTGCCGCTCTGCTGGCCTTCTTCATCGCCCGCAGCATCTCGCGCCCGGTGAATACCCTGACCTCAGCCATGTCGCAG
>DASQLE010000567.1:0-2308 GCA_035630175.1 Beijerinckiaceae bacterium | reverse complement strand
TTCGGCGCCATCGTCATGCTAGGCTTCGCGGTGCTGGTGGTGCTCGGCCCTTTCGTGTGGCGCGGCCTCGTCTACTGGCTGCCGGGGCTCGAGCCGCTCGGCTGGATGATCGCCTTCCTGCGCATCACCGTCGCCACGGTGCTGATCGTCGCGGCGCTGTTCGTCGCCCACAAGTTCATTCCCGCGGGACGGCGGCGATATTGGGCGGTCCTGCCGGGCATCGGCACGACCCTCGTCTTATGGATCATCGGCGGCCTGTCCTTCGGCTGGTACCTGGAGACTTTCCCGAGCAGCTATGCCTCGATGTACGGCGGCCTCGCCACCGCCATGGCGGCGCTCGTCTTCCTGTACACCCTCGCGGCCATCTTCCTGTTCGGCGGCGAGATCAACGGCACCATCATCGCCGCCAAGCGGCGTCGGCTGCACGAGACCCCGCGCCCGCGTTTCGAGGACGTCGTCGTCACCCCGTGACGGACGCCTCCTCCGCGGCCGCCTCGTGGGCGGCGGTCAGAGCCCTGTCGAGGTCGTCGTAAAGATCGTCGGGAGCTTCGAGGCCGGTGGACAGCCGCAGGAGGTCGGGCGGGCACGGCGTGTCCGGCCCCTCGACCGAGGCCCGATGCTCGATCAGGCTCTCGACGCCGCCGAGCGACGTGGCCCGTTTCCAGAGGCCGACGGCCGCCGCCGTGCGGATCGCGGCGCGCTCGCCGCCGGCCGCGCGGATCGACAGCATGAAGCCGAAGCCGTTCTCCATCTGGCGCGCGGCGACGGCGTGGCCGGGATGCTCCGGCAGCCCCGGATAAAGAACGCCGGCGACGTTGCGATGAGCGGCGAGGCGGCGCGCCAAGGCGGCGGCGCTCGCCGCCTGCGCCGCCGCGCGGACATGCAGGGTGCGGAGCCCGCGCAGCAGCAGATACGCCTCGAGAGGACCGATAATGCCGCCCTGTCCCGACCTGACCTCGGCGATGCGCTGCCAGAACGGGTCGGCCGCGGCGCCCGCCAGAGCGCCGGCGATGACGTCGCTATGACCGTTCAGGATCTTGCTCGCCGAATGCATGACGATGTCGGCGCCGAGGGCGAGCGGCCGCGTATGGATGGGCGAGGCCGCCGTCGAATCGACGGCGAGGCGCGCTCCCGCCGCGTGCGCGATGTCGGCCGCGGCCGCGATATCGGTGATCGTCCATAGCGGATTGGCCGGCGTCTCGGTCCAGACCAGCTTCGTGCGCCCCGGGCGCAGCGCCCGCTTCAGAGCATCGAGGTCGTCCATCGCGACGAGGTGGACGGCGAGGCCCCACCGGGCGGCATGCGTCGTCAGCCAGTTGCAGAGCGCCCAATACATGATCTTGGGCGCGACCACGTGATCGCCAGGCTCCAAGGCCTGGAACACGGCGGTGGCGGCGGCCATGCCAGACGCGAACAGGAGCGCGCCCGCGCCGGCGCCTTCGAGCAGGGCGATGACGGCCTCGGCGTCGCGCACCGTTGCGTTGTCGGGGCGGCCGTAGGCGTAGCCCGAGGAATAAGCGTTGTCCTCGTCGCGCTGATAGGTGGTGGTCAGATGGATCGGCGGAACGATCGCCCGCGTCAGCGGGTCGATGCGGCCGGTCGCCTGCACGGCAAGGCTACGGTTCGACCACGGCTTCGGCATGAACCCTCCGTACGCCGGCGCATCCGCGTTGTCGCGCCCGCGGCGGCTCAGATCCTCGCCTGTCGGCCAAGGACGCGCGCCACCGTGGCACGCAGATCGGCCAGGGAGAACGGCTTCGTCAAGACGTCGGCGACGATCGCCTGCAGGCCCTTAGCGCGCTCGCGCTGATCGGCGAAGCCGGTCATCAACAAGATGGTCAGGTCGGGGTAGTCGCGCTTGGCGGCGAGCGACAGGGCGATGCCGTCCATGATCGGCATGCGGATGTCGGTGAGAAGGAGGTCGTATGCGCCTCCAGCCTCGGTGAGACGGTCGAGGGCGTCGGCGCCGTCCACCGCCGTCGTGACGTGGTGGCCGTCGATCTCGAGGCCGCGCTTGAGGAAGCCGCGGACCGTTTCTTCATCGTCCGTAAGGAGAATGCGGGCCATGGACCGTCAGGTTCCGCCGAACAGATCGGGCTCGGAATCGTTGTGGGCGACAACGCCGACGAACGGCAGCTGGCGGTAGGAATGCGCCACGTCCATGCCGTAGCCGACCACGAACACGTCCGGACAGGCGAAGCCGACGAAATCGGCCGCGACGTCGACCTGTCGCGGCACGCGCTTCTCAAGGAGAACCGCGGCAAGGACCCGGCGGGCGCCCCTCGCCGCCAGAAGGTCCTTGGCGAAG
>DASQLE010000566.1:0-2300 GCA_035630175.1 Beijerinckiaceae bacterium | reverse complement strand
AGGACGGGATGAAGGCCGACGGGCTGACCATCCAGCAGTTCAACGAGACGGCCGGAGGCCAGGTGGTGTTCCACCTGCACTTCCACATCTTGCCGCGCTGGGACGGGCTGGCGCTGCGCCCCGCTGGCGGGCCAATGGCGCCGCAATCGGCGCTTGCCGAGCATGCCGGCCGCATCCGCGCCGCGCTCGACGCGGGTTAGATCCACAGCCGTTCACGCGCAATCTTCGCGCATGTCGCGCTCGGGGCCGCCCGGACGCTCGATGTCCTTATGCCGTCGACGGCCATGCTCGCTTGCGGCGCCCGAGCCGAACGACCCTCGCTAGCTAATGATTGGCGAGGATAGCTTGCACACCCTGGACGAGGGCGGCCGGCGACGTGCCCATGGCGCCAAGGGTCGAATCGACGGCCCAGTAGATGCCGAACGCGATCAGCGGCACGAGGATCCAGCCGAGCAGCTCTTCATGAAAGCGGCGGCGGCGCCGCCGCTCCCAGCGCTGCTCCCGCCACGACTTGCGCGCGGCGGGGAGGACGGGGCCTCGATCGAGGTCGGTCTCGAGGGTCATGCGCGAACCAGGGGCACCTTGGGAACGGTTCTGACGCCGCCGCTGCCGCCGCTATGGCCGCCGGGGCCCTTCGGCTTGGGGGGCTTCTTGCCGTAAGGGCGCGGCTTGCGCTTGGCCCGCTTCTTGGCCGCTTCGGTGACGTCCTTCTCGGGTTTCGGCGTGATCGGTCCCTCGGGATATTCGAAGCCGAGGCCGTCCTTGCCGTCCTCGCCCGTCTTGACGACGACGCGCACGGCGCCGCCATTCTTGAGGCGGCCGAACAGCACGTCGTCGGCGAGCGGCGTCTTGATGGTCGACTGGATGAGCCGCGCCATCGGGCGGGCGCCCATGGCCTCGTCGTAGCCGTGCTCGATGAGCCAGTCGCGCGCTTCGTCGGCGAGCTCGATGGTGACGTTGCGATCGGCGAGCTGCGCCTCGAGCTGCAGCACGAACTTGTCGACCACCTTGGACACCACCTCCTTCGGCAGGCGGCCGAACGAGATGACCGCATCGAGGCGGTTGCGGAACTCCGGCGCGAAAAGCTTCGAGATCGCCTCCATGTCGTCGCCTTCGCGCCGGTTCTGCGTGAAGCCGAACGACGCGCGGGCGAGGTCGGCGGCGCCCGCATTCGTCGTCATGATGATGATGACGTTGCGGAAATCGACCTGCTTGCCGTTGTGGTCGGTGAGCTTGCCGTGGTCCATCACCTGCAGGAGGATGTTGAACAGGTCCGGATGCGCCTTCTCGATCTCGTCGAGGAGGAGCACGCAATGCGGATGCTGGTCGATGCCGTCGGTGAGGAGGCCGCCCTGGTCGAAGCCGACATAGCCGGGCGGCGCGCCGATCAGGCGGCTGACCGTGTGGCGCTCCATGTATTCGGACATGTCGAAGCGCAGCAACTCGACGCCGAGGCTGGCGGCGAGCTGCTTCGCCACTTCGGTCTTGCCGACGCCGGTCGGGCCGGCGAACAGGTAGGCGCCGATCGGCTTCTCGGCGTCCCGCAGGCCGGCGCGGGCGAGCTTGATCGAGGCGGTCAGCGCTTCGATGGCGGCGTCCTGGCCGTAGACGACCCGCTTCAGGGTCTCCTGCAGATGCGCCAGCACCTCGGCGTCGTCCTTGGAGACGGTCTTCGGCGGGATGCGCGCCATGGTGGCGACCGTCGCCTCGATCTCCTTGACCCCGATGGTCTTCTTGCGCCGATTCTCCGGAACCAGCATCTGCGAGGCGCCGGTCTCGTCGATGACGTCGATGGCCTTGTCGGGCAGCTTGCGGTCGTTGATGTAGCGCGCCGACAGCTCGACCGCCGCCTTGATGGCGTCGCCGGTGTAACGGAGCTTGTGGAACTCCTCGAAATAGGGCTTCAGCCCCTTCAGGATCTCCACCGTATCCGGCACCGAAGGTTCGTTCACGTCGATCTTCTGGAAACGCCGGACCAGCGCCCGGTCCTTCTCGAAGAACTGCCGGTACTCCTTGTAGGTGGTCGAGCCGATGCAGCGAATGGCGCCGGACGACAGCGCCGGCTTCAGCAGGTTCGAAGCATCCATCGCGCCGCCGGACGTTGCGCCGGCGCCGATCACGGTGTGGATCTCGTCGATGAACATGATCGCGCCCGGATAGGCCTCGATCTCCTTGATGACCTGCTTCAAGCGCTCTTCGAAATCGCCGCGATAGCGCGTGCCGGCAAGCAGCGTGCCCATATCGAGCGCGAACACGGTGGCGTTCTTCAACACCTCCGGCACTTCGCCATGGATGATGCG
>DASQLE010000565.1:0-6885 GCA_035630175.1 Beijerinckiaceae bacterium | reverse complement strand
ACGAGCTTCTCGCCGATCTCGCGCGTCGCGGCGCGGCGGGTGAGGAGGTGCTCGGCGCCGTAGATCTCGGGCGTCTCCGACAGGATCGACGCGCCGCCGTGCCGGACGAGAAGGTCGGAGGCGGCGCCGAGGGCCGGATTGGCAGTGAGGGCGGAATAGCCGTCCGAGCCGCCGCATTGCAAGGCGAGGATCAGTTCGGAGGCGGGCCGGGTCTCGCGCTGCGCCCCCGCGGCGATCGGCAGCATGTCGCGAATGCTGGCGGCGATGGCCTCGACGGTCTTCTTGGTGCCGCCCGTCTCCTGGATGGTGAGCGTGCGGAAGGTGTCGGTCTCCTCGATCCCGTATTCCTTCTTCATGCGGCCGATCTGGAAGACCTCGCAGCCGAGCCCGACCATGACCACGCCGGCGAAGTTCGGGTGGCTGGCATAGCCCCATTGCGTGCGGCGCAGGACCTCGAAGCCCTCGCCGTAGGCAGCGTGGCCGCAGCCGGTGCCGTGCACGACCGCGACGACGCCGTCGATCTCGGGATGATCGGCGAGCGCGCCGGAGCGCTCGAGGGCGGCCGCCGCGAAGCGCGCCACCGAGGCCGAGCAGTTCACGCTCGTCAGGATCCCGAGATAGTTGCGCGTCCCAGTGCGGCCGTTGCCGCGGCGATAACCCTCGAACGTGGCGCGCAGATGCTCCGGCAAAAGCGCGTCGTCCCGCGCGTCCTCGGCGAAGCAGTAGTCGCGCGCGAAGTCGTGCAGGCCGACATTGTGCTCGTGCACCCATTCGCCCGGCGCGATATGGGCCGTGGCGAAACCGATGATCTGCCCGAATTTCCGGATCGGCTCGCCCTCGCGGATCGGCTCGACCGCCATCTTGTGGCCCTTGAGGATGCGTTCGCGCGCCGTCAGCCCGGCGGCGCTGTCGCCCGGACCGACGAGGTCGATGGCGATGACGACATTGTCCTGCTCGCGCAGGCGGATGACGCGCGGTTGCGGCAATAAACTAGTCTCCTCAGATCAAGCTGCCTCTACGGCCGCAGCATGACCTTGATGCTGCGGGTCCGATCGCCGGCGAGGGCGAAGGCCTCGCACGCTTCGGCGAGCGGCAGCTCGGCGGTGATCAGGGCTCCGACATCGATGACGCCGTCGGCGATCAGCTGGACGGCCTGCCCGAACTCGTCGCCGAAGCGGAACGAGCCCTTCACGTCGAGCTCCCTCGACATAATCAGGTTGGCGGGGATCGGCAACGGGCCGCCCGGCAGGTTGCCGACCTGCACGACGGTGCCGCCCCGGCGCACCGTAGAAAGGGCCGAGGCGAGGGCGGCGGGGCTGCCGGACGCCTCGAACATGATCTCCGGCGGGTCGTCCGCGAGCGCACTGAGCGCGTCCGGCGCGCTTGCATCGACGACGCGCGCGGCGCCGAGGCGCGTCGCGTGGCTGAGGGGCGCCGGCGCGATGTCGACCACGCTGATCGGGCCGGCGCCGTGCCACCGGCACACGAGAAGGATCAGGAGGCCGATCGGCCCAGCGCCGACGACGGCGACGGGCCGGCCCTCGAGCGGCCCCGCGCGCGCCGCCGCATGCAGGCACACCGAGAGCGGCTCGGCGAGCGCGGCGTGGCTCAGCGGCACATGCGCCGGCACGGGGAAGCACTGCGCCGGATCGGCGACGATCGTCTCGGCGAAGCCGCCCTGCATGTGCGGCGTCCGGCTGGCGCTGCCCATGAAGAAGATCGCCTCGCAGAGATTGGGCCGGCCCTCGCGGCAGGGACGGCAGCGGCCGCAGAAGCGGGACGGGTTCACGGCCACCCGGTCGCCGGCCTTGAGGCGGCTTGCCGCGGCGCCGCCCGAGACGTCGACCACCTCGCCGGCGATCTCGTGCCCGAGGATGAGGGGCTCGGCGACGACGAAATTGCCGGTCTTGCCGTGCTGGAAATAATGCAGGTCGGAGCCGCAAATGCCGCCGGCGGCGAAGCGCACGCGCACGCGCCCGTCGGTGAGCTCATCGGCGGCCCGCTCCTCGACGCGCAGGTCGCGCGCCCCGTGCAGGACGACCGCCCGCCTCATTTCGCTGCTGATCGTCATCGCCCGACTCCCATGGTGCGAGGCAGCCACAGCGTCAGCTCAGGGATGTAGGTGATGGCGATCAGCGCCAGCATCAAGGGCACGAGCCAGGGCAGGATCGCCATGGTGGTGCGCTCGACCGACAGCCTAGCGACGCGGGCCAGCACGAACAGCACCATGCCGAGCGGTGGGTGCAGGAGGCCGATCATCAGGTTCAGGGTCATGACGAGACCGAAATGGATCGGGTCGATGCCGAGCTTGAGGACGATCGGCAGGAGGATCGGCACCAGGATGGTGATGGCCGCGATGGTGTCGATGAAGCAGCCGACGAACAGGATGAGGATGTTGGCGAGGAGCAGGAACACCCATTTGTTCTGGGTGAAGCCGAGAATCGCGTCGGACAGGATCTGTGCCGCCTGGCTGACCGTGAGCAGCCAGGCGAAGATCGACGCCGCCGTGACGATGAACAGCACCGAGGCCGTCGTCTCGACCGTGTCGAAGGTCGCCTTGGCGAGGGATTTGAAGGTCATCGAGCGGTAGCGCACCAGCCCGAGGAACAGCGACCAGAGGACGGCCGCGACCGCAGCTTCCGTCGGCGTGAACAGGCCGAGCGTCATGCCGCCGATGAGGATCACCGGCGCCATCAGGGCCATGACGGCGGAGAAATCGAAATACCAATCGGCGGCCAGCAGCGCGGCGAGGCAGATGCCGATGGCGACGTTCGGCGACAGCCCGTAACGGATCAGGAGCCAGACGGCGATCGGGAAGGCGAGCACGATGGCCACCTCGACGCTCGCCTCGCCGAGCTTCGTCCAGGAGAACGGCGTGTCGCTGCCCCAGCCGTTGCGGTAGGCGAAATAGGCGACCGTCACCATCATCATCAGGGTCATGACGACGCCCGGGATCAGCCCGCCGAGGAAGAGCGCGCCGATCGAGACGTTGGCCATCATGCCGTAGATGACGAAGGGCAGGGACGGCGGGATGATCGGCCCGAGCGTCGCCGAGGCGGCGGTGACGCCGACCGCGAACTCGGTCGAGTAGCCATGGTCCTTCATGGCCTTGATCTCGATGGTGCCGAGGCCGGCGGCGTCGGCGATGGCCGTGCCCGACATCCCCGAGAAGATCACCGAGCCGATGATGTTCACCTGCCCGAGCCCGCCCTTCATCCAGCCGACGAGGGCGACCGCGAAGGAATAGATGCGGCCGGTGACGCCGGCGATGTTCATGAGATTGCCGGCGAGGATGAAGAACGGCACGGCGAGAAGCGGGAAGCTCTCGACCCCGGCGATCATGCGCTGGGCGACGATCACGTCCGGCACGATCCCGGTCGCCAGGATGTAGAGGAGCGACGCCACCGCCATGGCCAGCGCCACGGGCAGGCCGAGCACCATCAGGGCGAGGAAGGAGCCGAGCAGGATCCACATCAGGTTTCTGCCGCCACGGGAGCATCGTAGGCCTCGGGGCGCTCCAGCACCGAATAGCCCTGCCGCCAGTTGGTCCACGCCACCTGGACGGAACGCACGAACATCATGACGAAGCCGAAGAAGACGCAGCCGTAGATGAGGTTCTTCGGCAGGCGGATGGTGGTCATCTCCTCGCCCTCGATGACGCCCATGAACTGCCAGACGAGGACGGACGCATAGGCGAAGAAGGCGATGCGGATCAGGTCGATGGCGGTCGCAAGCGCGCGCGCGGCGCGGTGCGGCAGATAACGGTAGAGGAAATCGACCTGGATGTGCCGGTTGAGCCGCACGCACATGGCGGAGCCGACGAAGACGATGGCGACGTTGCAATAGGTGGCGATCTCCTCGGTCCAGGCGAAGGAGTCGTTCATCACGTAGCGGGTGAAGAATTGCAGGAAAACGGCGAGCGTCATCACCCAGAACAGCGCGAAGGCGAGCCAATCCTCGACAGCGTAATCGGACAGCCGGATCTCGGGCGCGGCCTCCTCGAAGGTATGCGCCAGCTCCTCCGCGGTGACCGGGGTGTGGACCTCGGGGGCGCCGAACAGGCCCGGCGCGGGCGCCGCCTCGCCTCCAGCCCTGTCGCCGGCGGCGAGCCTCTGGCCTTCGACTGGGCTCGACATGCCTATGCCTTGCTAGATCACGATGCCTTTTGATCGCATCGATCGAAAGGCATCAACGTGATCGATGCCAAAGAGTTGAGCAAGCTGTTCGGCAGCATGCTCGTGCGGGAGAGCCGTCCGGCTCTCCCGCGGCCCCTCACGATCCCTGGCCCGTCTTGATGGCCTGGATCCTGTCGTAATCGGTCTTGCGGTAGCCGAGGGATTCGAGGGTGACGTTCTTCAGGACGGCGTTCTTGAAGTCGTCCGTGTTGACCTCGCTGACGGTCAGGCCCTTCTGCTTGAACACGTCGACGAGCGCCTTCTCGCTGGCCTGGATCTCGGCGGTCGCCCGCGCGGCCGCCTCCTGGGCCACGTCGGTGAAGATCTTCTTGTCCTCGTCCGACAGCTTGGCCCAGGTCCCCTTGGCGACGGTGGTGATCAGGTGGTCGACGATGTGGCCGGTCAGGATGATGTGCTTCTGCACCTCGTAGAACTTCTTCGCGTCGATGGTGGTGAGCGGATTCTCCTGCGCCTCGACCGTGCCGTTCTGCAGCGCGAGGTAGACCTCCGCGAAGGCGATGGGCGTGGTGTTGGCCCCGCACGAGCGCGGCATGGCGAGATAGGCCGGCACGTCCGGAACGCGGATCTTGAGGCCCCTCATCTCGGCGCAGGTCTTGAAGGCCTTGTTCGAGGACGAATGGCGCGTGCCGTAATAGGTGACGGCCAGCATCTGGTGGCCGGTCTTGTCGGAATAGCCGCCGCTCAGCTCCTTGAACACGTCGCTCTTGGCGAAGGCGAGGAGATGCTCCGGGCCGCGGAACACATAAGGATAGTAGCCGATGCCGATCGGCGGAAAGCTGCGCGCGGCGAAGCTCGGCCCGGAGATGATGATGTCGACCGTGCCGAGCGACAGGCCCTGGTTGATGTCGGTCTCCTTGCCGAGCTGCGAGGCCGGGTAGACGTCGACCTGGTAGCGGTTGTTGGTGCGCTTGGCGATCTCCTGCGCCGCCCATACCGATTGCGTATGGAACGGCTCCGCGGTCTCGTAGACATGCGCCCATTTCAGCTTGGTCTGCGCGGCGGCGGGCAGGGCGGTGAAGGCGACGGCGGCGAGGCCGAACGCTAGGCTGCGGGTGAATGACGGCATGGACGTTCCTCCGGGCTTTTGGGGCGGCCGGTGGTCCGGCCTTGTCGGCGGCGCCGGCGTGACCCGGCGAGTGCCGACAGGCTACTAGGAACGGCGCGGCAGGCAAGGGGCGCGCACCGGCTTTTTACCGGCGTGCTCGGCCGGAGCCGCCGTATAGTACGACGCGACCACCTGATGGACGAGGACCGCCATGGCAAACCAAGAGCCGACCAATCAAGACGCCGGGATCGCGATCGGCCTCACCAATTACGGCGACCGCGATTTCTCGCTCTACCTGCGCCGCTCCTTCGCGCGCTCGATGGGCTACTCGCTCGACATGCTGAGGCGGCCGGTGGTGGGGATCGCCTATACGGGCTCCGGCTTCAACAATTGCCACCGCCACTTTCCCGAGATGCTGGAGGCGGTGAAGCGCGGGGTGCTCGCGGCCGGCGCGCTGCCGCTCGAGTTTCCGACCGTCTCGCTCGGCGAGGTGTTCCTCAACCCGACGAGCCTCAAGTTCCGCAACCTCATGGCCATGGACACGGAGGAGATGATCCGCGCCCAGCCGATGGATGCGGTCGTGCTCATGGGCGGCTGCGACAAGACCGTGCCGGCGCAGCTCATGGGCGCGGTCTCGGCCAATCGTCCCGCGATCCAGCTCGTCGCCGGCCCGATGATGACCGGGCGGCATCGCGGCGAGAAGCTCGGCGCCTGCACGGATTGCCGCCGCTTCTGGGCGAAATACCGGGCCGGCGACATCGACGCGACCGAGATCGAAGCCGTCGAGGGTCGGCTCGCCACGACGGCCGGCACCTGCGCGGTCATGGGCACGGCCTCGACCATGGCCTGCCTCGCCGAGGCCCTCGGCATGATGCTGCCGGGCACGGCGGCGATCCCGGCGGTGCATGCCGACCGGCTGCGCGCCGCCGAGGCGACCGGCGCCGCCGCCGTGCGCCTGATCGGCTCGACGCTGACGCCCGAGCGCATCGTCACGCCCGGCTCCGTCGAGAACGCCTTGCGCGTTCTCCTGGCGCTCGGCGGCTCCACCAACGCCATCCTGCACCTGACGGCCATCGCCGGCCGGGCCGGCATCGACGTGTCGCTGCACCGGCTCAACGAGCTCTCGGACGAGACGCCCGTGCTCGTGAACCTGAAGCCGGTCGGCCAGCACTACATGGAGGATTTCTTCGCCGCCGGCGGCATGGGCGCCATCCTGCGCGAGCTGAAGCCGCTGCTCGATCTCGACTGCATGACGGTGACGGGCGAGACGCTCGGCGAGCGGCTTGCGGGCGAGGACGACGCCTGGGTCGACCGCGCCATCATCTCGGCGCTCGCTGCGCCGCTCGAGCCGCTCGGCGGTCTCGTCGCGCTGTTCGGCTCGCTCGCCCCGAAGGGCGCCATCCTGAAGCGCTCCGCCGCCGACGCCTCCTTGTTCGAGCGCGAGGGCAGGGCGGTCGTGTTCGACTCCCTCGAGGATCTGGCGAAGCGCATCGACGATCCCGCGCTCGCGGTCGAGGCGAGCGACTTCCTCGTCTTGCAACATGCCGGCCCGCACAGCGCCTCGGCCATGCCCGAAGCCGGCTACCTGCCGATCCCGAAGAAGCTCGCGTCCAAGGGCATCAAGGACATGGTGCGCATCTCCGA
>DASQLE010000564.1:0-11735 GCA_035630175.1 Beijerinckiaceae bacterium | reverse complement strand
AAGGGCTCGATCGTGGTCACCGCGGCGCGCCAGCCCGCCGGTGCCGGCGAAGAGATCGTTGTGGCGGTGCGCGACACGGGCATCGGCATCGCCCAGGACGTGCTGCCGTCCCTGTTCGAGAAGTTCAGCGTCGTGGACGATTCGAGCTCCAGCAAATACGGCGGCACGGGTTTGGGACTGGCGCTGAGCCAGAAGCTCTGCCGCTTGATGGGCGGCGACGTCACCGTCGAGAGCGAGCTCGGCATCGGCAGCTGCTTCACGATCCGTCTCCCGACCGTCGTGCGCACGCAAACGCACGAGGCCGAAGCGACCGATGCCGGGGACACACTCTCGGCGCAGAACCTGGCCCACGCGGCCTGATCGGACACCGACAACCAAGGCGATCGTCCAATGTTCAAGATCCTGCTCGTCGAAGACAATGAAATGAACCGGGACATGCTGACGCGCAGGCTTCAGCGGAACGCCTTCACGGTGTGCTGCGCTCCCGACGGGCCGACCGGGGTCGCCATGGCGCTCGAGGAAATGCCGGACCTGATCCTGATGGACGTCGCCCTCGGCGCCATGGACGGCTGGGAGGCGACGCAGCTCATCAAGGCACGGCCCGCGACGGCCGCGATCCCGATTATCGCGCTCACGGCCCATGCCCTCGCGAGCGACCGGCAGAAGAGCGTCGAGGTGGGTTGCGCCGATTTCGACACGAAGCCGATCGACATGCCGCGGCTGCTCGAGAAGATCAACGCCTGTCTCGCCGGCGTCCCTCCTCGGGCCTCGGCCGCGTAAAAAGCGGGCTGGAAAGCATCCACGAATGGCCGTCGCGTAAGCGCATTCTTAAGCAAAGCGCCCGAATCCAGCCCTAAAAGCTGCCGGTTTATCCCTCAAAAACAAGCAGTTAACCTGACCCCTGCTATCACTCTCCAACGCCATAACAAGCAAAAGACAGGCGACAGGAGAGTGCTTTGTTCAAGTCAGGCCATACCTATACCCCGCCGGCTGCGCTGACGGGCAGCATGAGGGATTTCCGCGTTCCGCAGGGAAGCGATCTTCTCGCACGCACCGACGGCTTCTTCCGCTGGCAGGATTTGCGCCGCCAGAACGGCTTGTGGCCTTTCTGCCGCTCGACCGAGGAAGGCCCGGCTGCCGAATGCGCGGCGCGCGACGACCGCGGCGTCGGCATGCGCGGCGTCAACTTCGCCTCGCAGGATTATCTCAGCCTGTCCTCGCATCCGGCCATCAAGGCCGTCGCCAAGGAGACGATCGAGGCCTACGGCGTCCATAGCGCCGGCTCGCGCGCGCTTGTCGGCAACACGACCCATTCGGTCGCGCTCGAGCGCAAGATCGCCGAGTTCCTGCAGATGGATCACGTGGCTCTGTTCCCGACCGGCTGGGCCGCGGGCTTCGGAGTCATCAAGGGCCTCGTCCGCAGCGCCGACCATATCGTCATGGACGCCCTCGCCCATACCTGCTTGCAGGAAGGCGCCGCGGCAGCGACCAAGAACGTCGTCCTGTTCCGCCACCTCCAGGTGGACGAGTGCCGCGAGAAGCTGCGCGCCATCCGGGCGCGGGACACCGAGAACGGCATCATGGTCATCACCGAGGGCCTGTTCTCGATGGATTCCGACACGCCGGACCTCGGCGCCATGCAGGAGCTCTGCCGCGAATACAACGCCATCCTGATGGTCGACGTCGCGCACGACCTCGGCTCCCTCGGCGAGGATGGCCGCGGCCATATCGGCTTGCAGAAGATGATCGGCAAGGTCGACCTCGTGATGGGCAGCTTCTCGAAGACCTTTGCGTCCAACGGCGGCTTCGTCGCGTGCAAGACGCGCGCCGTGAAGGAATATCTCGGCTTCTACAGCCCGCCTTGCACGTTCTCGAACGCGCTCTCGCCGGTGCAGGCCGCAACGGTCCTGAAAGCCTTCGAGATCGTCGATTCCACTGAAGGACGCGAGCTGCGCTCGGCGCTCCTGCGCAACGTCCTCAGCCTGCGTGACGAGCTGCGCGGCGCCGGCTTCGACGTCTATGGCGATCCGTCCGCGATCGTGTGCGTGAGGATGGGCAGCGAGAGCCTCGCGCGTCTCGTCGGCCGCCGTCTCCCCGAGCTCGGCCTGATCGCCAACCTGGTCGAGTTCCCGGCCGTGCCGAAAGGCCAGGCGCGCTTCCGCATGCAGGTGATGGCCAAGCACAGCCCGCAGAACATCACCGATGCCGTGCAGCGGCTGCGCACGGCGTTCGACGCGGGAAGCCAGGAGCTGAGCTTGCTCAACGACGCGCCGGTTCTGAAGGCCAGCGCGGCGTAACATTGCGGCGGCCCTCCGGGGCCGCCGCAACCACCCCGGCGTCCGGCTGGACCGGAGCGGCCGGCGACCTGACGCATCCCCATCCCGGTCGCCGGCCTTTACCGCCTCTTAACCATAGGCGCGCAGATTGCGCTTCTTCGGCGAGCCGGATCGCTCGCTGCCGGTTGGGCGGCCAGGCAATGGACAAGGGTGAGGGCGGACGGCGCATCCTCGTCGTCGAGGACGACGTGGTTCTGCGCGACATGCTCGTCAAAGGCTTGCAGAAATCGGGCTACGACGTGCTCTCGGCCGAGACCGGCGAGCAGGCGCTGTCCCTTCTGCGCGAATGGGGCGGGCGCATCGACTGGCTGTTCGTCGACATCCGCCTCCCGGGCGTGATCGACGGATGGGTCGTCGGCAGCGAGTTCACGCTCAATCATCCTCTGCGGCCGGTCATCTATGCATCGGCCTACGCACCCGATTTTTCCCGGCAGGTGGCCGGGTCCGTGTTCATGCGCAAGCCGGTGCGGGTCAAGGAGATCGTCGCCACCTTCCAGGACCTGACCGCCCGCTTCGCGACCCAGATGAGCCCCAGCGCCGTCTAGGGCGGAACCCGAGCGTCGTAGCGCGCGCTGGCCGCCCCCCTTCCAGAGTGTCAGAACCTTCGAGAGGCTTCCGGGGTTGGGATGCCTGCGGGGGAACGAGCCGACATGCCGGACGGGACGAACAGAGGGCGGACGAGGCGTCCGCAATCGGCTTTGCGTGAGTTTCTGGACAGCGAGGCGGCCGGCGGCCTCGTGCTCATGGCCGTCGCGCTTCTTGCGCTCGGGGTCGCGAATTCGCCGCTGGCGCGGGGGTATTTCGGCATCCTCCAAACCGACGTGCTCGGCCTCAGCGTCCTGCACTGGATCAACGACGGCCTCATGGCCGTGTTCTTCCTGCTGGTCGGACTCGAGATCAAGCGCGAGATGCTCGACGGGCAGCTCTCCACCTGGCCGCGGCGCGCCCTCCCCGGCATCGCAGCCATCGGAGGCATGGCCGTGCCGGCGGTCATCTACGCGGCCTTCAACGCAGGCAATGCCGCCGCCATGCGCGGCTGGGCGATTCCGACCGCCACCGACATCGCCTTTGCTCTCGGAGTTCTGGCGCTGCTCGGCCGGCGTGTTCCGGTGTCGCTCAAGCTTTTCCTGACCGCGCTCGCCATCCTGGACGATCTCGGCGCGGTCGCCATCATCGCGGTCTTCTACACCGCCGACCTGACAGGCGGCATGCTCGGGCTCGCCGCGGCGACGCTGGCGTTGCTCGCCGGGCTCAACCGTCTCGGCGTGGCGCGGCTCTGGCCTTACGGGCTGCTCGGGATCGCGCTCTGGTACTTCGTGCTGAGATCGGGTGTCCACGCCACGGTCGCCGGCGTCGCCCTCGCCCTCACGATTCCGCTGCGGTCGAGTCCAGGCCATCCCGACGCGGCCGATTCGCCTTTGCATCGCCTGGAACATGGCCTGCAGCCCTGGGTCGCCTTCGTCATCGTGCCGGTCTTCGGCTTCGCCAATGCCGGCGTGTCCTTCGCCGGCCTCGACGCCGCGACGCTGCTCGGGCCGGTCCCGGTCGGCATCGCGCTCGGCCTGTTCGTCGGCAAGCAGCTCGGCGTCTTCGTCTTTGCCTGGGCGGCCATTCGCGCCGGCCTCGCCGATGTTCCAAGCAATGCTTCGTGGCCGCAGCTCTACGGGGTTGCGCTTCTGTGCGGCATCGGTTTCACGATGAGCCTCTTCATCGGCCTTCTCGCCTTTCCGGCCTCGCCCGATCTCATGGACGGCACCAAGGTCGCCGTGCTGGCCGGCTCCCTGGCTTCGGCGCTTGTCGGCGCGATGCTGCTGCGCTTCGCACCCCCGGAGCGGTGCTCGCAAGCTTGACGAGCGTGCATCCGTTAGCAAGGTTGCCGCCGGGCTGAGCGGACGCATCTGCCGTCCTCGGGGGGAACGATGGAAGGCCACGGCGCGCCGGCTCACGTCCTGTTCGGACTCGATCCCATGTGGCTGTCGGCCTGCCTCCTCGTCGTGACCTACGCCGTCATCATCACCGAGCGGATCAACCGCTCGATCATCGCGCTGCTCGGCGCCGGCCTGATGGTCATCGTCGGCGTTCTCGACCAGCGCGAGGCGATCCGCGGCATCGATTTCAACACCATCGGCCTCCTCACCGGCATGATGATCCTGGTGTCGATCTCGCGCCGCTCGGGCATGTTCGAATACATGGCCGTGTGGGCGTCGAAGAAGGCGAAGGCGCATCCGGCCGGCATCCTGCTCATGCTGCAGCTGGTCACGGCCGGGCTGTCGGCGCTGCTCGACAACGTCACGACGGTGCTGCTGATCGTGCCCGTGACGCTGTCGATCACGCGCGAATTGCGGGTGCCGCCATACCCTTACCTTTTCGCGGAGGTCTTCGCCTCCAATATCGGCGGCACGGCGACCCTCATCGGCGATCCGCCGAACATCCTCATCGGCTCGCTCGTCGATCTCAGCTTCAACCAGTTCCTTATCAATCTGGCGCCGATCTGCTTCGTCATCATGATCGTGCAGGCGGCGATGATCCACGTGCTTTGGGGCAAAGACCTCAAGGCGACGGCCGAGGCCGAGGCGCGGGTCATGTCCTTGGACGCCTCCGACTGCATCGTCGACCCGGTCCTCTTGAAGCAATCGCTCGCCGTCATCGGCGGCGTCATCCTGGCCTTCGTGCTGGCGCGGCCGCTCGGGCTCGAACCCGCCACCATCGCCATGTTCGGGGCGGCCGTGCTGATGCTGCTCGACAATTGGGAGCATCTCGGGGAGAAGGCGTCCGCGCGCATCCACTCGACGTTCTCCGACGTCGAGTGGATCACGATCTTCTTCTTCATCGGTCTGTTCGTCGTGGTGCACGGGGTCGAGGTCGGCGGGCTCCTGAAGCTCCTGGCGGATCGGCTCGTCGTCGCCACGGGCGGCGATCTGGCGCTGACCGGCTACGCCATCCTGTGGGCCTCGGCCTACCTGTCGGCGATCGTCGACAACATCCCGTTCGTCGCCACCATGATCCCGCTCGTCAAGAACATGGCGCCGGCGTTCGGCGGGCCGCAGGCGATCGAGCCCCTGTGGTGGTGCCTGTCGCTCGGCGCCTGTCTCGGCGGCAACGGCACGCTCATCGGCGCCTCGGCCAACCTGACGGTGGCCGGCATCGCGGAACGGAACGGCATCGAGTTCAGCTTCGTGAAATACTCGCTCTACGCCCTGCCGATGATGACGGTCAGCATCGTCATCGCCCACATCTATGTCTGGCTGCGCTACTTCTGAGCCGCGCTCGCATGGTCGGCCGGGAGAGCAGATCAGAGCGCCTTGCCTGACGGTTTGATGCCGAACAGCGCCTCGGCGTTGCGGAACGAGATCTTCTCCCGGTGCTCCTGCGGCATGTCGATCGATTCGAGCACCGCGATGGTGTCGCGGATGTAACCCGGCCCCTTCTCCGGATCGAACGGGCAATCGGACGCGAACAGCACCCGGTCGGGACCGTAGAACTCAAGCCCGCAGACGGTCGCCGGCCGCGAGCCGAACACGGCCGTGTCGGCGTAAAAATCCTTGAAATAGTCGAAGGGCCGCTTCTTCAGGCGCTTGAGCACCAGCGTCAGATCCTCGTCGGAGGTGCGCTTGCCGAGTTGGTCCAAGCCGGGGCCGATGCGCCCCTCGAAGAACGGCACCATGGCGCCGAGATGGTGGGCGAGGACCTTCAGGTCGGGCAGCTTGTCGAGAATCCCCGAGAAGACGAGGCGCGCCATGGCGGCGGAGGTCTCGTACGGCCAGCCGAAGGCCCACCAGATCTCGTAGCGCGATTTCGGCTCGCTCTTATAGTCGGTGATGTCGTTCGCGCCGCGCGAGGGGTGCAGGAAGACGGGCTTGCCGTGCCGCGCCGCCGCCTCGAACACGGGAAAGAACTTCGGCTCGTCAAGGGGCTCGCCGTTGATGTTGGTGTGGATCTGCAGCCCGTTGGCGCCGTTCCCGAAAGCGCGCTCCGCCTCCTTCGCGGCATTGGGAGAGTTCATCGGCAGGGAGGCGAGATAGCCGACGAAATAGTCGGGGTGGCGGTCGACGAGCTCCGCCAAGCCGTCATTGCCGAGCCGGGCGAACTCTTCTGCAACAGTCGGCTCGCCGAGCGCCTCCAGCGGCGGCATGCCGAGGGAGATCACCTGGACGTAGTTCTTGTCCCGGAAGAGGTCGACGACGCGACGCCGCTCGTCGAGGTCGTAGATGGCCGGCACGCCGCGCATGCGCATGCCGATGTCCCGCGCCGCGCCGTCCGACGCGAGCATGCGATCCCAGATCGGCTTCGGGAAGAAGTGGTTGAAGGCGTCGACGTAGCGCACGGGCGGGTTTCCTCTCTTGTTGCCGCCTGCCGGCGCCGGCTCGGCGCCGCAGCGGGTCAATGTCCGGTCGCCACGGCGGCGAGCTGGTTAGGCGAGGCAGGAGCTTCGTTGCCGCGCCAGACGACATGCATGTCCGGCCGCAGCAGGATGAGGTCATAGCCGTAGACGGCGCGAGCGGCCTGATCCGCGAGGTCGAGCACCGCGAAGGGCGCGCGGGTCGACCGCATCGCCTCTTCCAGAGCCGATGTGTCGGCCGTCGTACCGCCAAGGCGCAGGAGCGTGTAACCCGGGCCAAGGCGGTCCTGCACGGCGACGTGCCCCTCGAGCCAGACATGGGGCAGGCGCGCGCCCGGCCAGGTGGTCGGCACATACTCGCGGAACAGGTGCTCGGGCCCGCCCGGCTCCTCCCACACGATCGGCGAGCCGACATAACGATAGCCGAGTTCGGCGCCGATCATCTCGTTGGTCTTGCGCTGCTCGACGCCGGCGACCCGCACCAGGTTGTCGCGAGTCGCCTGGCCGTCCGGCGTGGCGTCGCGGATGTTCGGACGGACTTGCGCCCGCCACTTGCGCCGCCCGAGCGAAGCATAGCGCGAGGCGCCGACGTTGCGATCGCCGACCTGACGGCGCTCGACCTCATAGGAGGCGAGGAGATTGGGTCCGCCCCAACCCTGCAAGGTTCCGGCGAGCTTCCAGGCGAGGTCGACGGCGTCGCCGACGCCGGTATTCATGCCGAGCCCGCCGGTCGGGATGACGAGATGGGCGGAGTCGCCCGCCAGGAACACGCGGCCCTGTCCGTAACGGTCGGCGAGCAGAAGGTTCTGCTTCCACGAACCCACATACAGCATCTCGTAGCGGACCGGCACGCCGACGGTTCGCTCGAACTGCGCGGCCATGTCCTCGTCCCGCTCGACGACCGCGTGCAGAGTCCAGTGCTCGGTCGAATCCTGCATGATGAGAAAGGTCGCCTGCCCGTCGGCGACATGGTAGTGGCGGCCGCGGCCGGGCCCGGGGCCGATCGGGATTTTGTCGAACAGGTCCGCGCTGTGAAAGAGCGCCTGGCGGAGCTGCAGGAGGTTCCCTTCCCCGCGCAGCTTGATGCCGAGTTCCTTGCGCACCGGGCTGGCGCCGCCGTCGCAGCCGACGAGATAGGCGACGCGGAGGCGCGCTGTGCCGCCGTCTCGATTCCGCACTGTCGCGGTGACGCCTTCCCCGTCCTGTTCAAGGGACAGGAACGCGCAGCCGTAGCGTACGGTCACGCTCGGCAGCGTCTCGGCGACGGATTTCAGGAGCGGCTCGAGCGTGTATTGCGAGATGAGCTGATACGGCTCGAGCGGCAGCGAGCCGTCGTTGCAATGGTCGATCTCGGCCCTCGCCTCCGCCACCGACGGATAAGGCAGGTGCAGGAGCGGCGGCTCGTTCATGGCGAGCACGATGTAGACGTCCATGGGGATGCGGCCGTCGAGCCCGGCCGCCCGGATCCTCTCGGCAAGGCCCATGCGCCGATAGATCTCCATGGTGCGGGCGTTGCAGCGCTCCATCTTGGGCAGGAACTCGGGCGCCTCCTTTTGCTCGATGAGGGTGCAGCGGACGCCCTTGAGGCCGAGCGCGACGGCGAGCGTCAGCCCGACCGGCCCTGCCCCGACGATCAGAACCTCCGTGTCGGCCATTCCTTCACCTGTTGCGTGCGGTCGCCTGCCGCGCGTTGGCGTCGTGTCTCAGCCCACCTCCCTGTGGGGAGTCAAGCGGCCGTTTGGCTCAGTCGAGCTTGACGCCCGAGGCCTGGATCACGGCGCTCCAGCGCTGCCGCTCGGCCTCGATATATCGCACCATGTCCTCCGGCGTGCCGCCGAGAGGACGCATGTGGATTTTCTTCAGATGCGCGTCGATGTCAGGCATCTTGAGGATCTCGGTCACGGCCGCGTTGAGCTTGGTCACGATCGCTCCGGGCGTTCCCGGCGGCGCCGCGATGGCGTTCCAAGTGGCGGAGCGGAAGTTCTTGAGGCCGATCTCCTCGAGGGTCGGGATGTCGGGCAGCTCCGGCACGCGCTCGCCCGCCGCGATCGCCAGGATGCGGAGATTGCCTGCCTCGTGCAGGCCGATCGCGGCGGCGAGGTTCACGAACATGAGGTCCATCTGGCCCGCCACGATGTCGTTCATGGCCGGTCCGGTGCCGCGATAGGGCACATGGACGAGCCTCACGCCTGTCTCGAGCTGGAACATCTCGGTCGTGAGATGGGACGTGGTGCCGTTCCCCTGCGAGGCATAGTTCAGCTTGCCCGGATTGGCCTTGGCCCAGGCGATCAGCTCCGGCGCTGAGCCGACGGGCAGCCCGGACCGGACCACCAGCACGTTCGGGCTCGTGGCCATGAGGGCCACCGGCTGGAACTTCGCGGCATCGTAGTTGAGCCGCTTGTAGAGGGCGGCGTTGATCGCCAGAGGGGGCGGCGTGCTGGCGAGCAGGGTGTAGCCGTCCGGATCGGCGGAAGCGACCGCTTCGGCGCCCACATTGCCCGAGGCGCCGCCGCGGTTCTCGACGATGACGGGCTGTCCGAGCCGCTGCCGCAAACGCTCCGCTACGAGGCGCGTCACCGCATCGACGCCGCCTCCCGGCGGATCGGGCACGATCAATTTGACCGTGCGATGAGGATAACCAGCCGCGTCTGCGGACGGCTGGGCGGCGGCGCCGGCCGCCGCCAGGGCCACTGCGACCAGCAGAGTGACGACGCGCCGGATCATCGACGGCTCCATGTCAGTTCTTCGCGGGGGCGGCATGAGCCAGCAAGGCTTCGATCTCGGCCGCGATCGCCCGCGGCACCTCCAGCGGCGTCAGGTGACGCGCCTTCGGCAGGATCGTCAGCGACGAGCCGGCGAGCGCGGCATGCAGATCCTCGGCCATCTTGACCGGCGTCGCGTAATCCTCCTCCCCGACCACGATGCGCGTCGGAACGCGGAGGCTGGGCAGCGACGAGCGCAAGTCGCAGGCGCCGAGCATCCGGCAGGTTCCCGCATAAGCCGTGACGTCGTTCGCGAGGAAGACGTCGACGCATTGCTGCACGATTTCGGGATGCTCCTGCCGGAAGCGGTCGCCGAACCAGCGCGTCGTCTGGAACTCGACGAGGTCGGCCAGCCCGGCCGAGAGCGCTCGGTCTCCGCGCTCAGCCCATTGCTTCGGCGCCTCGGGACCGTACCAGGCCGTCGTGTCGAACAGACCGAGCGCCTCCGTGCGCTCGGGATACGCCGCCGCGAAAGCGAGCGACACGCAGCCGCCCATGGAGGCTCCCGCGACCGTCGCGGAGGGCCAGCCGAGATGGCTCATCAGGTCGGCGAGATCGCGGGCGAGCAGTTCCACCGTATAGGGGCCGGGCGGCTTGTCGGACGCGCCGTGGCCGCGGCAGTCGAGGGTCAGAACCGCGGCTTTGTCCGCCAGGAGGTCTGCCACAGGATCCCAGAAGCGGCCATCCATCGCCAGCGAGTGCACGAGCGCGACCCGCGGCTGGCCGGCCTCGGCGCCCCGGAGGCGGTAGGCAAGACCCGTCCCGTCGGCTGCTCTCGCCGTGGTAAGTCCCGGTGCCATTGCGCGAATCCTTCAGATGTTCCAGGGCGGCTCGGCTATGACGGAACTTTATTGTGCGCAGCATCATTGAATTTGTGCAGCGCAGCAATCACGTATGCCCGACGCCGCGTTTCCAGAACCGGTTTTATAAGGAATTTTCAAGTGGCTCGATTAGGAAGAACCCTCGTCAATCTCGCCAACTACCGGCGCCAATGGGCAAAGCTCGCGAAAGCGGCCGCCGCGCACCAACTCGCCGAAGCCGGCCCCAGCCATCTCGTCGAGGTCGCGGAGTTCGGATCGAATCCGGGCAACCTGCGCATGCTCTCCTACGTTCCGGACAACCTTGCACCGTCGTCGCCGCTGGTCGTCGTGCTGCATGGCTGCACGCAAACGGCCGCCGGCTACGATATCGGCGCCGGCTGGTCGACCCTGGCCGACCGCTACGGCTTCGCGCTTCTCTTTCCGGAGCAACGCCAGGCCAACAACCAAAAGCTGTGCTTCAACTGGTTCGAGGCCGGCGACATCACGCGGGACCGCGGCGAACCCCTGTCCATCCGTCAGATGATCGAGCGCATGACGCGCGATCATGCCATCGACAGCCGCCGGATTTTCGTGACAGGCCTGTCGGCCGGCGGCGCCATGACGGGGGTCATGCTCGCCACCTACCCGGAGGTGTTCGCAGGCGGCGCCGTCATCGCCGGGCTCCCCTACGGATCCGCGACAAGCGTCAAGGACGCGTTCGCGGCGATGTATCAAAGCCGCGCCCGCCCGGCCGGCGCGTGGGGCGACCTGGTGCGCGCCGCCTCCCCGCACCGCGGCCCGTGGCCGAAGCTGTCGGTCTGGCACGGCAGCGCCGATGCGACGGTGGTCGTCGGGAACGCGAACGAGATCCTGAAGCAATGGCTTGACGTGCATGGGCTGCCGCCGCAGCCGATGCTGGAGGAAACGGTCGACGGCTACCCGCGCCGGGTGTGGCGGAACGAGGAGGGGCAGGACGTCATCGAATCGTTCACCATCACCAGCATGGCGCACGGAACGCCGCTGGAGACCGGGGACGGCGAGAACGCCTATGGAAGCGCCGGCCCTTTCCTGCTCGATGTCGGCATTTCGTCGACCTATCACATCGCCCGGTTCTGGGGTCTGACCGGACAGGCCGTCGCGACCGCGTCGCACGAGCGGGCGCTCGATACCGCGCCGCACGAGCGGGCGCTCGAGACCGTCGAGCCGGCGCGGCAACCGGCGCCGCACCGCCCTCACGCGGCACCGCTCGAGGCCGAGCCGCGCGCCGCACGAATGACCGCCTTTCGACCGATCGACGTGCAAGCGGTGATCGACAGGGCCCTGAAAGCCGCCGGGCTCAAATCCTGACGCGATAAAGCGACGGCGCGCGATGGTCTTTCAGTCCATCGTGCGACGTCGCCGAAACGCTCAGCCCGATGCCAGCCGATAGGCGGCGAACAGCGCCCCGCTGCCCGCCAGGAGAAGGATCGGGTGCAGGCGCGGCCGAAAGGCGAGGATG